>JAHIEB010000075.1 GCA_018894075.1 Patescibacteria group bacterium
GGAGTATCCACTCTGGACATTGCTGCTAGTTGAAGCTTTGTGATAAGCAAAGCACCAAGCAATCTTGAGTTCTCTTCCCCGATTCTCCCCTTTGAAAGATTTAGTATTAATATCTTTCCCTCATCCATCACTTTTCTCATATCTAGGCTTGACCCCACCTGCCCGATGATATTTCTTATCAAAGGATTTGAAACAAACTGGCCGACTTTATTCTGAATGGCTGCAGTGGCTTCAATCTCATACCTCTGGGTATATCTTGCATATTCATTCAGCCAAAAAGATTTAACAACAGGGTCTGTTAATTTAGCAACAACCTTTTCTCTGTATTCAGGGTCTGCCAGCATTCTATTCACCCCTAAAAGTGTTGCGTCAGGATACTCTAAAAGAGCCAGTATGGAATTGTTAAGGATATATTCCATTCTAGCTGACCATACATCAGGCCAAACCTTCTTGAACACTCCCATTAGACCGCCTGCAACCAAATGCCTAAACCTGAAATCAACTTTTTCCATTACATTGAAGGCAATGGGGAAATCAAGGTCAGCCGGGTTAAAGTATATAACATCATTAATTCTGTTGGCTGGAACAAAGTTCAAAAGTCCCTCGGCTGCTTCTCCGTGAGGGTCCACAAAAGCTATTCCATGGCCCTTCTGAATATCCTGCCTGGCCATATTCTCAAGAAGCACGGTCTTGCCCATGCCGGTTTTTCCAATAACGTAAAAATGGCGGCGTCTGTCATCCGCCCTTATTCCAAACCTTTTCTCTTGTCCGCGGAAGTTAGTCTTCCCAATTAGTGTTATATCTTCAGCCATATTTTATTCAACTGGCAAATTCGGAGGAGGACCTCCTCTTTTGGCTTCAACGTGCACGACCTTAGGAGCAACCAAAGCAGAAATCTTTGTAGGAAAATGCCAAATAGTTGCCAGTTCTTCGGCGCCAAGCCAAGAAACTCCTGTATCTCCCCTTAGCCATTTCGGATACATCGGAGGATATCTTAAGACATAGTTCATAAACATCTTTCTCTGCCTTAAGAGCAACCTCTTTTTCCTGAACAGCCAGTGAATCTTTGTTCTGGTCTTGGCGTGGAATACGAAGAAGTTCTCGTGCTGCTGGCCAAAGTGCGGCATAAACGCCTCCCCGATCTTTCTGTGCGACGAGTTCCAGTTTTTTCTCTTGGCAATATATACGCCACGAATTACCGTGACATATGCTGGTTTTTTTAATTTCTCCTCTATATCCTGCAATATCTCCCTTTCTCCAGGAGTTAAAAGCATTTCTCTCTCCCCTGTTTCAGATTTTTCTTCAGACAAAGAAGTGATATTCCCTTCCGCGTCGCCTGGCATTGTAAAACCCTCCCAGAAACCGGATATGACTCTGGCAATAGCTTCCAGCCAACCGTATTCTTTTTTATCCTCTCTTTTTGCAATTTTGTTTATCGCTTTCTTGCTGGATTCTGCCATGGGCCAGTCCGCGTGGGCAATGGGAATGGCAACTATCTGGAACCACAGGTTCTCTCCAGGGCCTAATCGCGCCAGCGACTCTAAGAAAGATACGATAGGGTCTATTCTTTTCTCTTCTTGCGATATCTTTTCTCCTCCGGGCTCAAAGAATTTTGAATATGTCTTAATTGGATAAACATTGTCTTTGGCCAAAATAAACTCGCATCCATAAATATTCCAATCTTCATTGGGAATGTTTTGGGGAACGCTTTTGGTATAGTCAGAAACCTGCCTTATCTCTGTTTCAGGATAATGCGAATATATGGCAGATTCCATAACATGCCTGTGGACATCTAGACACCGTATGTAAAAATGGATATCCCCTTCAGCGCCAGCTATCTCAAAAGAAGCCCACTCTGGCCCTATATCCAGCTCTCCCTCGCACCACTTCTCTCTCCAGTTGGCTCCGTCATAAATAGTCCAGATAACGGTGAATATATCCTCCATTGCCTTAAAGGGAGTCAGGCTTTCTCTTGGAGGAGTGATCTCAAGGACGGCCCACTTCTTTTTTGGAACCCAAAAATCCCATCTTATCCACCATAAATAATATTGCTCTAAGTGCTTTACGAGCAAGATGGGAATGATAAGCCACCACCATACATTAATGACAGGGATGAGGCAGACTATAACAGAAAGAATCAGAGACCAGAAAGGATCCCAGATTATTTTTTTCGGCGTTTCTATTAAATCTAAATCAAGAATCTGCATTAGTATATTTTACCACAAAAAAACAGCCCCAGCAAAAGGGGTGTTTTTACAATAGCTGCGGAACAAATTCCATAATAAGAGAAAAGAGTATAACCACGAAGAATCCGATAGCAAAGAATTTGAAAGCATATATTAATGGAACAAAAATATATGAAGACTTTGCCTCGTGCCAATAATAGACGAGAATGAAAAAAACAAGAAAATAGATTATGGTCAGAAAACCAAGTATTTGCAGTCCCAGATTTAAGAATAGCATTTTAAGCTGTTTCTGTTTTTCTTAAAATATATCTACCTTTTTCGTCCCTTGCAAAAGACTTTTTGTCATTTAAATTCATTAAAACAGTATTTTTGGCAACGATTCTCTGCGAAAGAACCTTTTCCACCAAAACATCTTTTGCTAGAGGCTGGCCCCCCAATATATCTATAATAACATCTTTTACTGTTCCAGGGTTATACCCCCATTCTTTTAGGGCATACATTCCCCGTCCCACTAAAACAAATCTTGAATCTTTAATAAGCTCGTTATGTACGGTCTGGGGAAGAGTTTTCTTGTTAGGCAGATTATAGTTAAACCTGTCTATTAGAGAAGCTACCTGCGTGAAGTGCAGGGGCTTAGTTTCTTTTCTGAAAACCAAATAGGCCTTGTCTCTCACTCCTTTTGGATTAATCTGGGGCCAGTCAATCAAACCGACCAAGCCCTCTTTATTTTCTTTGATGTTTTTAGATATATCCAGATAAGAAACCAGGGCTGCTGATGTAATGCCTTCTTTCTTTGCAAACTGGATTAAAAAGTCTTTCTTTGCAACCGGCTTTGCTTCCTGCTTGAGATTTAAAGCCAAAGAATCTAAGGTTTTCTTAACAGCCATCTCTCCGCCGGGAAGGGTTGTCCAGTAGGAATAAAAGTTCTTCTTTTCGCATACCCTTGAAAACTGGTCTCCCATAGCTAAAAAGAAAGCGACGTAGGATTGGTCTTTTGAACCCCCTAAATCCTGTAAAATAATATCCTCTCTTGCTATGCCTCCTTTGTTCTTAAAGAAAGCTAAAAAATCCCTGAAGATTTTGTCTAAAACGCCTTTCTTTTCAGATTTGATATAGTTGAATCCGGCATCCTGAATCTGCCTTATTCTTTCTCTAGTGACATCCATTGACTGGCCGATTGATTCCAGTGTTTCTTTCTCTTTTCTCTGAATGCCAAATCTGCGGGCGAACACCTCCCTTGTTTTCTCGGGAAGGCTCTTTACCAATCCCGCATATACTGCTGAAAAGTTAGTACCATTCATATTTATCTCATTCAAACATATTAATCCCCGTATGTCAAGACCTCCCCATCTTTTGCCATGTCACCAGCAAGGGGCTGGCTAAAAAGATAGAGGAATACGCTCCTGCCGTAATCCCTATAATCAATGCCAAGGAAAAATATCTTAAAGTCTCTCCGCCAAAAAAGAATATGGCCAGCAATACTAGCAATGTGGTAAAAACAGTGCTGATTGACCTGCCTATGGTCTGACCCAAACTCCAATTTACGGTGGCTTCAAAAGAGCTCATCCCCTTTCTTAAGATGTTCTCTCGTATTCTGTCAAAAATAACAATGGTATCGTGGACAGAGAATCCCAGAACAGTTAAAAGGGCTGCAATAATAGGGATGGTAATCTCAATATTATAGTAATGGCCGAGAATAGAGAATACTCCGATGGGAATTAAAACATCATGGAAGAGAGCGATCAGAGAGGCTAATCCATATTTCCAGGAAGCAACTGGCCGAGATATCTTTCTGAAAGCTATAGCAATATACACGGTAATGGCAAGCAGGGCCAGAATAATGGCTAATTGGGTTTTGTTCTTCAATTCATCTCCGACAGAAGGCCCGACAAACTGGAAGCTCTCTTCTTGCGCCCCAGAAAGCTTGGCTAAAATCTGCTGATGGGTTTCTTCGTCCACTCCTCTGAATTTCAATGTCATTCCTTTCTCCCCCGTCGGCTGTATGACAATTTCTCCAAGGTTAAATTCAGCCAATGCCTCTGCCACCTCCTGGTTTGAAGGGACTGCGTCAATAAACTGAACTCTCATATCAGAACCTCCGGTAAACTCAATGCCGAACTTTAGGCCGAAGACAAATAAACAAACAATAGTGGCTACCACTAAGATTGAGGAGAAAATGTAATAGCATATTGAATATCTTGTAAAATTCATATGTTTAAACTAGCCATTTAATATTTTCCAGTCTCTTTCCCATGAATACAAGTAATAGTATTCTTGTAATAAATATAGCTGAAAACAAGCTGACCAGAATTCCTAAACTCAAAGTCAAAGCAAACCCCTTGATAAAGCTTGTGGCAAAAGTGAATAATATGGCACAGACAATCAATGAGTTTACATTGCTGTCTCTAATAGACGGCCAGGCTCTCTTAAACCCCTCTTGAATAGCAACAGGCATTGTCTGGCCTGCTTTCAGCTCCTCTTTCATTCTGGCAAAGATTAAAATGTTGGCGTCAACCGCCATTCCGATAGAAAGAATAAATCCTCCTATTCCAGCTAAAGTTAAGGTGACTGGGATAAGTTTAAATAAAGCCAAAGCCAAAACAACGTATATGGCTAAGGCAACTGAAGCCAATAAGCCAGGAATCCTGTAAAAGATAATCATAAAGACAATAACAGCTAAAAATCCGTATAGCCCTGCTGTTAAGGACTTATTTAGAGAAACCGTTCCTAAGGTGGGCCCTACTGTTTCCTGCGATACCGGAGCCCCTATTTTCACAGGCAAAGCCCCGGAGTTTAACCTCTGGACAATCTGGTTTGCTGTCTGGACGCTGGTGTTCCCTGTGATTACTGCTTTTCCTCCTGAAATCTCTTCTTGGACAACCGGAGCATACAAATCCTGTCCGTCTATTTTTCCATCACCTGTTGTGTCAATAATAGACCCTCCGTCTAAAAATATGGCTAATGGTTTTCCCACGTTTCTTCCCGTTATCTCAGCAAACAATGTTGAGCCATCGTCATTAAACTGCAATTCAATGGTTGGTTTAAAGCTCCTCTGGTCAAAAACCACATTGGCTGATTTTAAATACTGGCCTGTCAACTCTGTAGTTTTTAAATACGGATTCTGGAAAGCCAGTTCCCATCCTGAAACTTTCTGTATTTCTTCAATTGTCATGTCTTTCACTTCCTCTAGCTTATCTAGAATCTGCTGGGTCTCTTCCTCTGCTCTTTGCTCCAAAAACTCAAGGTAAGGAGTTTCTCCGATCATTTGAATGGCTTCGTCAACATTGGTAACTCCGGGCAATTCAACAACTAGCCTGTCTTGGCCCTGAACCTGTATTACCGGCTCTGCCACTCCAAAGAGATTGATTCTCCTTTCAATAACATCTCTTAACCCGGACATTGCTTCAGCCGGATTCCTCTCCCCTATATCCGCTAAGTCAGCCTGATAAATGAGCCTGACTCCACCCTTTAAATCTAATCCGAGCTTAAACTCTTTTTCTGCAAAAAGAGGGAGGTTTTGGGAGAATTTCTGGTTTATCCAGCTGATGCCTTTGTTTGCAAAACTCGGGTAAGAAAAAACAGCTGATAAAACTGCTATGGCTAAAACAGCGATTAAAATGTAGTGTTTTTGCTCCATGCTATTTGCGACCCTAAACTGCTTTTTTTACCAAACCCCCTAAGGGGACTTACGATCTATTTATCCTGTAGAATAACATTAGTGTCAATTATTTTCAAGCTGCTCCTCCCAGTTATATCTCTTATTCAACCTCATTTAACCAGTCAACTGTTAATTTCAACCCCTGGTCCAGAGAAAACTTCGGACTCCAGCCCAATTCCTTTTTAGCTTTTGAGATATCCAAACAGCTCCTCTGCACTTCTTTCTGCGCCTCTCCAAAAATATATTCAGCCCCTTTTGTTTTCATCAGCTCAAACAGCTCATTCACACTTGTTTCTTTTTGCGTTCCTATATTATAGAGACCGGAGAAAAAAAGTCCTTTAAGGCAGGCTTCGGCAACATCTGAAACAAAAACAAAGTCTCTTGTCTGATTTCCGTCTCCGTTAATTACAACCTCCTTTTGCCGGGCTATATTTTCAGAAAATATGGCCACAACTCCGGCCTCCCCCTTGGCAATCTGCCTTGGACCGTAAACATTGGCAAATCTCAAAATTAAACTCTCAAAAGGATAAAGAGAGAGATATTTTTCTACAGCCATCTTAGCTACTCCGTAAGGAGAAAGCGGGCTGGCCGGATAATCCTCTGGGGTCGGAATTATCTTTGCGTCTCCGTAGATAGCTCCTCCGGTGGAAGAAAACACCACTCTTTTTACATTAAACTTTTGGCAATTCTCAAACACGTTCAAAGATCCCAAGATATTCTCTTTGGCGTCTCTTACCGGGTCTTTAATAGACTCTCTCACATTTATCTGTGCGGCAAAATGGAGAACTGCTTCCGGTCTTTCTTTATTAAACACTTCCGACAGATCGTCTTTAATGTCTAGGTTATAGAAAGAGGCTTTTGGGTTAAGATTCTCTTTGACTCCGGTTGAAAGGTTATCAATAACAGCCACATGGTGGCCTGCATCTATTAATCTATCAACTACGTGGCTGGCAATAAAGCCTGCTCCTCCTGTTACTATTATATTCATATTCTAAGATTACCTCATGGCTCCCTGTTTTTCAATATAAAAAGAGCTCGTATTACGAGCTCAACACCCAAACAACAGCCTCTGCTGGATTATCGGTTATTTTGATGCGATATTTAATCCCTGCCAAAAGAGGCGAATCCAGCAGGAACTGCAGGACATCAGGAAGAATTTCCTCTGCACGTAAGATGGAGAGCCGCTTTGGGTCTGTCCAAAACTTGCTAGCCAAATTGACGAATGACAGAAACTCAACCATTGTCCCTATTCTGCCGCTAGCTCCCATAATGAATCCGCCAGACAAAAGCAAGTTTCCAAGCCTCAGCCCGAGCTGAACCTCCAATGGGAGGTTGCTCCAGGAACGGACTTCCCGCGTCTCAAGCAGAGCACAGACAGGTTTTGAGGTTAGAGCAAAAGCAATTACCTCTCCCCCTTCTGCTTGCCTTGCTCCCTTAACTGCTGCCTCCATAGCGCCTCCGTAGGCGCCAGTGACCACAACTACTCCTTGTTCAGCAACCAGCCTTCCTGCCTCCTGCATTAGGCTGTAAATCGGACTGCCAGGACGATCCTCTCCTGACCCAATAAAAGTTATTCGTTTCTTCAAGCTGTTCTCCTCTCAAAGAACTAGCTTAAACATATCATTAAGAGTACCTTTGTCAAATCACTATATCCTCTCCAGTATTTTTAACTCAAGCAAATCCTTTTCTCTATCATAAAGCGCAAAGGTGGGCTTATTCAATTGTCCGGCCGCTTCCCCTGGATTAACCAGCCGGCAGTTTCCGACTTTCTCTTCCCATGGCCGATGCGTGTGGCCATAGAAGACAATATCGTATTTCCCTGATTCAGCCAATGACCTGGCTAAATCCGGCTTATGGCAGAAAGCGATCTTTCCGACTTCCAAGAAATCAGGAAGAGAGAGATTAAAATCAGCGTTGCCTGAAACAAACTTTGCCTCGCCTAAAAAAGAGGACTTGATGAGATCCAAAGATTCTTTAGAGGAAATATCTCCGCAATGCAAAAGCACGGGTATTTTCTCTTTATTCAGCCAATCAACAATCCTCCTTATATTCGTTTCATTATTATGCGTATCTGCGATAATGGCAATCTTCATAGGGTCCTTGTCCTCTCCAATGCCTCCCTTGCATAGAATTTAACAGCAGGAGACAGATTTAATTCCTTTAATTCTAATTCCTCCCCACTAACCCAGCGGATGCCTTTATGTTCTTCCTTGTTAAAAACGAATTTGTCGGACTCCGCTTTCGCAAAATAAACTAATCCTATATGCTTGTGGGTATCTAAAATTTTATGTATGTCAAGAAAAGCCGGGGTATATAGGAATTTTGTTCCGTCCGATTCCAGTGCGGGCTTACTACTCAAAATCTTTATATTCAATCCGCATTCTTCTTTAACTTCACGGGACAGAGCCTCGTCAGGGTCTTCATTCAATTCAATATGGCCACCGATTGGCAACCATTTATCAAGTTGCTTATGATGGATAAGCAGAACTTTGTTCTCGTAGATAATAAATATATTTACCACGAAATCGATTAATTTATGTATGTGGGACATGTATTCTATCGTTATTTATTATTCTTCTTACACTTTTAACACTTATCCAAGCTGACATCGACCCAAACCCTTTTTTATTTACATTAAACGGTTTTACTTTTTTTACGTTCTTGAGAAACACGAGGATGCAGTATCTTTTGTTTTTAAACAGATTGAAGAAGTAGGAAATATCATCTATTCCATCTGCTTTTCCGTAAAGAGCGAGAACTTCTTTTACTAAACGAGGGTTTAAATCAGAAAACTGAATAACCCTCCTCACCTCGGCCTTTATCCTTACCGGCTCCCCAGAATTTTTAAAATACACCGTATCTTTTTTTGAAATCCTGCCCCACGGAGCGCATCTCCGCACATACCATCTTGATTCTATCTTCTTTTGCCCAGTCAGAATCTTTTCAACCAGTCTCCAGGATTTTTTCATTATGGCTACGTGATCCATAATTATTCACTATCTAGCCAAGCATCTATTAAACTCTTCTGCCTGGCTGTTATATGCTCTTACCAGCTGCTCTGTTTCTCTTGAAAGATTATTGTATTGAGAAACCAGCTGGTTATACTCCTCTACCCCAGAACCCTGCCTGGCTTTAGAATAAAGCTGATCTACCAAGAGAGCTATTTGGTCTAATTTATCCTGATTATACTCAATCATCTGTTTTAAGGACAAACTTGGAATAGGACAAAAAGAAAGAGGCAGTCCGAACTCTTGAACTGAAATCCAGACCTTTTCCCCTTGGTAGGTGCCCGAAACAGCAGACACCCCTATTTCAGAATATCTTTCATTTAAGATATTGGCTCTGTGGCCGGGACTGTCCATCCAGTTTTGCACAAGTTCTGCTTCGCTTGAAAAGTTTCCAAGAATAAGATTCTCCCCTGTTAGGATATAATCGTATCCGTGGTTTAAAACTAATGTTCCCGGGTCCAGACCCGAGGGGGAGACATGGTCAAAATACTGCTTCTTGAACATATCCTCTGCTTTGGCTAAAGCTGCTTCATCCAGCTGCGCGTTTTCAGAAACAGGAGGCAGACCGAAAAGAGCTCTTTGCTTGTTTGTCTCCTCTATTATTCTCTGGCTGGCTAGAGAAGAGCCCTTTGAGCTGTTTGGAAGAAATAGAGGAGAAGATATGCTTATATCCTGTTTTATCTTTTCAAGCAGAGGATAAAAATCAAACTTTTGGAATTCAGCTAGGTTGGAATGAAAGGAGTAATAAAGGTTGAAAATCTGATCTTTGAAAAGAAAAGAGGCAAATGCGAGAACAACCAATAGTATGATGAGTATTTTTTTACCTGCCATGGCACTTTTTAAATTTATTTTTTAGTCCGCAGGAATTATTGGGATATATAGAATAATTTTTTACGATAATTTTCTATAACCTTGGCGCTTGGAAAATAAAGTGGAGTCGGCAGATTATCAAGACTAAACCATTGCCATTCTACAATCTCGTCTGGTTCCATAACTTTCGGTTCTCCATTGAACTTATCAGAAAATAATCCTATGGTGACAAAATGAGCATATTCATTTTTGTCATTGTTCACACAGATTATTTTTATTTCATCCAGTTGAAGTCCTGTTTCCTCATAGACTTCCCGCTTTGCTCCGTCTTCGAAAGATTCTCCGAATTCAAGTTTGCCGCCAGGCATAGTCCAAGTTCCTTCACCGTGTAATTCAGAGTCGGCCTTGTCGGGGTCGACATGCCTTCTTCCAAGGAGGATTTTCTCCCCCTTGAAAAGCATTACGCCGAATCCTACTCCAACTTTTTTCTTTTCTATTGACATATTATTTCCCATGACACCTCTTAAACTTCTTACCAGAACCACAAAAACAGGGCTCATTCCTGCCTAACTCTTTTTTGGGGGTGTAAGCCTGTTGAGCGGGCTTTTGAGCCACTGGCTGGGCTTTTAGGATATTATTGGCTATAGCTATATCAGCTTCTTCTAAAAACTGCAAAAACATCCTTCTTCCCTCTTTCTTGTATTCTATTAAAGGATCCTGCTGGCCGTAAGCCCTCAACCTTACTGAATCTCGTAAATAATCCATATTTTCTAGATGCTCAATCCAGAAAGTATCTAAAACCCTTAGAGCAACGAATTTCTCCATTTGGCGCATATTAATACCTACCTCCTTTTCTTTTTTAATGTAGTCGTCTTCTGGATAACCGGCTTTTTTTACAAGCTCTAACATCTGCTCTCTTATACTCTCTGCCTCCAATATCTCATTTCTTTTCTTGTAAAACACTTCTCTGTGCTTGTTCATCACCTCGTCGTAATCCAAAACATGCTTTCTTGTGTCAAAGTTAAATCCTTCAACTCTCTCCTGAGCTGATTCAATGGCGCGCGAGATAATACCCGACTCAATGGGCTGGTCTTCGGGAATCTTGAACGTTTCCATTAAGCCCTTGATTTTATCTCCCCCGAAGATTCTCATTAAATCGTCCTCCAGGGAAACAAAAAACTGCGAGGAGCCAGGGTCTCCCTGCCTACCAGACCTTCCTCTTAACTGATTGTCGATTCTTCTTGATTCATGCCTCTCGGTTCCTATTACGTGCAAACCGCCAGCAGAAATGACTTTCTTCTGCTCCTCTGGGTCAGCAGGATTTCCTCCTAAAACAATATCCACCCCTCTGCCAGCCATATTGGTAGCTATTGTGACAGCTCCAAATCTTCCTGCCTGGGCAATAATCTCTGCTTCTTTCTCATGGTTCTTAGCGTTCAAAACTTGGTGCTTAATTCCCTCTCTCTCTAAAAGCCTGCCTAAGAACTCGTTCTTTTCAATGGAGACTGTCCCCACCAGAACCGGCTGGCCTTTAGCATTTTTTTCCTTGATGTCTTTAATAACCGAGTTGAACTTGCCCCCAATTGTCTTGTATATCTGATCCTGGCTGTCTTTCCTTACCATAGGTCTGTTAGTGGGGACAGAAATAACATCCAGCTTGTAAACCTTGTCAAACTCTTCAGCAGAGGTCTGGGCGGTTCCAGTCATTCCAGAGAGCTTCTTGTACATCCTGAAATAATTCTGGAAAGTAATACTTGCCCATGTTTTTGATTCCTCCTGCACCTTCACTCCTTCTTTTGCTTCTACTGCCTGATGAAGCCCTGCTGACCATCTTCTGCCAGGCATTAACCTTCCCGTAAACTCATCTACAATAATTACTTCTCCCTGTTTTACCACATAATCTCTGTCTTTCTTAAAAAGACTCTTGGCCCTTAAAGAAGATTCTAACTGGTGGGTGGTGGCAATATCATTATCTGCCCAAGGGTCAAAGCCCAAATCCTTGATTACCCTCTCTTGCCCCTTATGGGTGAAAGTGGCTACTTTCAGTTTTTCGTCAACATCATAGTCTTCTCCTCCCTGTAGGGTTGAGGCAAGCCGTGCAAAAGTGTGATATTTGTCTGTTGACTCTCCGGCTGGAGAAGAAATGATCAAAGGGGTCCTGGCTTCATCAATTAGGATTGAATCAATTTCGTCAACAATGGCATAGTGCTTTTCCCTCTGCACCTTTTGTTCCTTGTCATAAGCCATATTGTCTCTCAAATAGTCGAAGCCAAACTCGTTATTAGTTCCATATGTCACATCGGCAAGATATGCCTCTTTTCTAGTGCAAGGCCTTAAGAAATCCTCAACCACCTTAAAGCTCCCTAAAAGATCTCTCTTTTCATCTTGGGCGCGCTTATATTCGGGGTCGTACAAAAAAGACTGCTCATGATTAATGCACCCCA
>JAHIEB010000076.1 GCA_018894075.1 Patescibacteria group bacterium
AAGACATTAGCTGGGGAGTGAAAATAAATAAGATAAAACAAATTGCAATAAGCCCCACCAAAGCGATGTTTAGAAGATTGGAGAGATAGGAAAAAGCTTTTTCTCTGCCTAAAACCAGGTTTCTGGCAAAAATAGGGATGACAGCCACCCCAATTGCTCCCGTTATTAGAACCATGGCAATAAAGTCAGGAATCCTGAAAGCGGTATAATAGACATCCAGCTCATTCCCGGCTCCAAACCCGGAGGTTAATAACCTGTCTCTTAAGAGCCCGAAGACAAAGCTTAGAAAAGTAAAAACAGACAAAATTAAAGCAGCAAAACTGATGCTTTTTGTCTGATGGTTTGAAATCCTATTTAGCAGATTCATTTCGTATTATGACAATCGGCGTCTGCTCGTCAGACTGGCCGGCTGGATTATCTTTTAAAACCTTTATTAAAAACTCTTCTTCTAGATCCGGCGTTTTGCCTAAAACATTTCCTCCTAAATCATTAACATCTGCGACAAAAAAAGACAAGCCATATTTCTCCTTTAAATCAGCACACAGTTTGTCGCAGTTTTCAGGGCCCAGGATACCCATATCAGCGTATTGAGGAAAGGCCTGCCCATAAAACCCGTCTATCTGATTGATCTGGTTTCCGGCCACTATGTAAAACACACCCGAAACTCCAAACAATTTACAGACAAAAGAACAAAGCCCGGCCAAAAAAATGCGGGGAAGACCTGCCAAATCAATGGCAACCTGCATTTTCAAAGGATTCCCAACAGAAAAACCGTGAGGCGTCTTTTTGGCAAACTTTGACAAACACCTTGCCCAAAAACCCACTTTCACATCTTTTCTATAAACTATCTTGTTTTGCAGGATAGAAATTATCTTCTGCCCCAAGGCAACAACATCCCCTGGTTTTGAAGCAGGGAGAATATACTTCTGGACAATATCCTCAAGCTTATCTTCGGGTGTAATGAAATGAGTTTTTATAGGGTGCCTTTCCCAAGAACGGCCGTCAATTTCAATTATCGTCATATTCTTAATTGTATTCATTTTTGGATATTTTTCAATGTAATTAAAAAACCTGCCAAAGCAGATTTTCTAATATATCCTGACAAGACCGTAAGCCGAATTCTGTTTTATGTGATCATCTGTCTGGGCCAAGGATTACTCCTTAGCTCTGGCGAACTACTTTTAACAGAAACTCGAGATGAATTTAACCCAAGCTCCTGCTTTGTTCTTGCACTCAATAAGGATTTAGCCGTTTCATTTCTGTGTTTCCACAGAAGCCACCCCGAAGGGTGCCGGACCCTTTCGGATCCCAGCGTTTCTGTTCGCACCTCTGCCTCGCGGCCGAAGGGTGTTACCCTCTATATTTTTAGTGCTGTAAACAGCAATGAGTGTTCGGACTTTCCTCCCGGAAACCCGGGCGATCACTCGTCTTGTCAGGATGTCTCCATATTACCACGCAGAAAATAGTATGTCAAACTACAACAAAGTCTGATTTTTAGAGAGCCCATCTAAAGCCTCGTTCACCATTCTATCCGCTTCTCTATTCTTCTCGCGAGGAATGTGCTTGAATTTAACATTCTTGAAATCCAGCCTCAAATTCCATAACTCAATAAATAGCTTCTGTATCTTTTCATCTATCACCTTGTACTTGCCGTTAGCCTGTAAAACTAGAAACTCGGAGTCAGATTTAATCTCTATCTCCGTGCTTTCAGCCAACTTCTTGCCAAACAGGGCTTTGAACTTCTTTAAGGCGAATATGACAGCTTGGTATTCTGCCTCGTTGTTAGTTAAATTATCCCCCAGATATTCGCCGTATTTCTTCAGCTCCTGCTCTTTCTCATTGCAGATTACAACCCCTATTCCCGCTCTCCCGGGGTTTCCCCTTGACCCTCCGTCTGTGTATATGGTGAATTTTTTCATTTAAAGTATTTTATTAACCCTGTTTTAAACTTTTCTAAATTATCGTTCCTTAGCCTAAAGCCCGATGCCGGAGGATGCCCTCCGTAAGTGATTAAGAGGCTAGAACAAGATTCCATGGCATTTACAGAGTTAATGCCCCTAGGAACTCTTACAGAGCCAGAGCTCTCTTTTTCCCCTTTTTTAAAGATAAAAACCGGCTTGCCGTATTTTTGGCAGATAACCGAAGCCACGGTGCCAGCTGATATCAAGGGCCACAAAGGGTCCCCCTCAAAGATCAGTGGCTCTGATTTTGACTCAATTCTCGCCTCTACCTCCCGTATTATCTCTTTAACTCTAAACTGCCTTTGATGAGCCTTTTCAATTAGTCGTTCAGCCAGAACGCGGGCTTCCTTTTCAGAACTAGAGGTTAAAAGAAGATAGGTCTCGTTTACGCACTCTTTTTTCTCGCAGGCATTTAAAGCTGATATTATCCTTGAAACAGCGTTTTCTTTATCTAAAATATCAAGGAATACTTTTAATCCCGGCCTGAAGGTGTTTCTCATGGAGTCCAGCCCGAAATCAATGAATTCCTTATTATCTTCAATTTGGGGCATCATGTCAGCTATGGTGGCTAGGGCGACTAATTCTAAAAAGCTGTTCCTTAAGCTGTCTGAAAGCTCAATCATCTGCTCAATCAGCTTAAAGGTGAGCCCGACATTGGCTAGTTCCTTAAAAGCGGATTTGTCCCCTTCCTGCTTTGGGTCAACAACAACAGAAGCGTTGGGCACTTTGCCTATGGGCTGATGGTGGTCAATAATTATGAAATCGAAACCCATTTTGTTGCCGATATCAACCTCTTTATGATTTCCTATCCCGAAGTCCAAAGAGATGAACAGGGCTGGAGCCAAATGCTTAAATTCATTCAATGCTTTTTCGTTTATGCCATAGCCATCGTTCTCTCGGTCAGGAAAAAATACCATAGCAACCTCTCCGCCCAGATTCTTGATCGCCTCTTTGAGCATTACCACAGATCCAACTCCGTCCAAATCCGCGTCTCCGCTGAGAATTATTCTTTCTTTATTTAAAACAGCCTCTTTTATCCTTTGAGCTGCTTTTTTTAAATTCTTTATCTCTGGCATATTAAGGGTTGAAGGCCTATTAATTTTTCTCCCGATAAAAAGCTAAGCATTGCCCCTCCTCCTGTTGAAACATGATTAAACTTCCTTGTCAATCCCAGCCTAGACACAAACTCCAATGTTTCTCCTCCGCCTATTACAGAAAACGCCCGGGACTTAGCTATTGCCTTGGCAATCTCTGCGGTCCCTTTTTCATACTGCGGATCTTCAATTAATCCAAAAGGGCCGTTCCAAATTATTGTTCCTGCTTTTTTTATCTTCCTGATAAACAGCTCTATTGATTTTGGTCCGATATCTGGAATCTTGCCGTCCACTTCAATATTATCAACCGGCGATAACAGCTTGTCGGAATAAGGCATTTTCATTTCATCCATTTCCCTTTTAATCAATCCGGAGACAATTACAGAGTCAGCTGTCTCTAGGAATTTCTGAATAAGCGTTGCCTTGGTTTTAACTTTAGCGCCTCCAACCACGGCAAGCAGAGGCCTTTTTGGCCTTTGCGATGCTTTTTCCAATGTTCGTATCTCTTTTTCCAAAAGAAGGCCTACGCCTTTTTCTTTTACAAGCAGGGGCACTGAAACAACAGAAGCATGGGCTCTATGGCAGACAGAAAAAGCATCGTTGATATATATTTGGGCAAGAGAAGCCAGTTTTTTGGCGAAAGCTAAGTCATTGTCTTTCTCTTCAGGATGAAACCGCAGGTTTTCTAACAAAAAAACGTCTCCGGGGTTTAATCCAAAAGCATATTGCTCAACCTGATAGCTTGTGCAGTCATTGGCCTTGGTTACTGGAACATCCAGGTTCTTTGCCAAAATTCCCTGCACCTTGTCTAGCTTTAATAACTCATTGGGGCCGTCAGGGTCTCCTAAATGGCTCATTAAAATTATTTTGGCTTTTTCTTTTAAAAGATATTTAATCGTGGGCAAGGTCTGTATTATCCTGAAATCGTCCCGTATATTCCCTTCTGCGTCAATTGGCACATTAAAGTCGCATCTAACCAAAACCCGCTTTCCTTCTAATTTGAAATCCTTCAGCTTCTTTATCATTTGAATTTGACTGTCTCTCCGGGATTAATAACGGTTTTGCCGTCTTCCCTGCTCTGTTCTAGGGCCTTTCTCAATTCAGGCAAATCCACTTCTTTTCTTTTGGGTTTTAAAGGCACTTCAACTGCTTTTTTTAAGGACACTGAAGCTTGAGGGGTCGGTTCTGCCGGTTTCTTTATTTTATTCAAACAATTCTTGCAATAGACAGGCCTGCCATGCTCTGGGTGAAAAACAACTTTTGTCGGTTTGTTGCAGGAAGAGCAAACAGCATCATACAAAGGAGCGCTTGAGGCAGCGGGCTTTGCCTGAACCATCTGGTCTATTCCTGTCCAGCGCTTGATTTTATCTTCAACAGAAACCTTAGATACCCCGTATCTTTCCCTGCTTGCCTTAATAATCTTGTCAACGCTAGAGACCTCTGTGACCTTCATCGGAGGAAGAGTTTCTGCAGAAAACGGCCTGCCAGCCACTCCATCAATCATCAGCTTTAGATACACGTTGTATTTACCAAGACCAACCAAGTCCTGGGCCATAAATTCAGGCGTGAACTCTCTTTCCAGGAAATCTGCGTCTTCGGCCCCTATCCTGAACAGAACTAATGTCCCTACGTTTCCAAAAACAGCGTCTCTTACTGTTTCGTCCATTTGAGTAATATACTGGTGACCTAAAGTCAGATTCAATCTATATTTTCTTGCTTCAGATAAAATAGAGGCGAAAGATTCTGTGGCAAAATTCTGAAACTCGTCAACATAAAGATAAAAGTCCTTTCTTTCGCTCTCCGGAATATCTACCCTGGACATAGCCGCCAGCTGCAGTTTAGTAATC
>JAHIEB010000077.1 GCA_018894075.1 Patescibacteria group bacterium
ATTCGGCCAGTTTTCCATGACTGCCATTAACAGCCTTGACCCAAATAGAGTGAGGGGCAAGGCTTTAAAGAAGTTTGCGTATGATTTCAGTTTCAGGAACTTCTGCTCTGAATACTCGAGCATTTTAAATGTTGAGGAATTATCCAGCATTTACCACTTTCCAAATCAGTTCATTGAAACCCCGTATATTAAAAGTGTTAAAACAAAGGATTCTCCTCCGCCGTCAGACCTCCCAGAGAAAGGAGACGTTCTTATCGGAAAAGTCAATTATAGGGGAGACGAAAAAAAGGTGTATTTTGCCACAAAAGACGACAGAGGCAGGCACTTCTATGTGGTTGGTCAAACCGGAACCGGTAAATCAAGCTTGCTAAGGGAAATGATCAGGCAGGACATATTGAACGGAGAGGGAGTGGCTGTGATAGACCCACATGGAGATTTGATAGAAAGCACCTTAGCCAACATTCCCAAGGAAAGAGTGGACGATGTTGTTTTATTTGACCCGTCAGATTCAGAAAGGCCAATGGGATTGAATATGCTTGAGTATGAAACGCCCGAGCAAAGAGATTTTGTAATTCAGGAAATGATATCAATTTTCTACAAGCTTTTCCCGCCCGAAATGATAGGGCCGATGTTTGAGCACTATATGAGAAACGCTATGCTGGCCATTACAGCAGATAAAGAGAATGTGGGAACGCTTGTGGAGATACCGAGAATGTTCACAGATAGCCTTTTTATGGAAGAGAAGGTCAAAAAAGTGACTGACCCAGTTGTCAGGGATTTCTGGCTCAAGGAGTGGAGGCAGACCACTGGCTCGACAAAATCAGATATGCTCGGCTATGTTGTTTCAAAAATAGGTAGGTTTATTGAAAACGAGATGATGAGAAATATCATTGGACAGCCAAAATCCTCCTTTAATATCTCTGAAATAATGGACAAAGGCAAGATATTCTTAGTTAATCTCTCAAAAGGCCTGGCAGGCGAAGTAAATAGCTCTTTATTGGGATTGATTTTAGTTTCAAAGATCCAAATGGCGGCTATGAAAAGAGCCAGAATGGATAAGGGTCAGAGAAAGGATTTCTACTTATACATTGACGAGTTCCAGAATTTTACAACTGACAGCATATCCACCATTTTATCTGAAGCCAGGAAGTATAAGCTAAACCTTATAATGGCCCATCAATATATGCCCCAGCTTACGCCGGAAATAAGGAATGCAGTTTTAGGAAATGTGGGAACAATAGCTTCTTTCAGGGTCGGAGCCGAGGACGCTGAAATTTTAGAAAAGCATTTTGAACCCGAGTTTTCTCGTTTTGATTTAATCAATCTTGATAATTTCAGTATGATTATCAAGATGATGATAAACAACAAAATTTCATCTCCCTTCAAGCTTCAAATCATAAAGCCAGATGAAGGGAATCCAGCCATGCTTGAGCCAATAAAAAAAATCTCCAGACTGAAGTTCGGCAAGCCAAGAGAAGAGGTTCAAGAGGAGATAGTAAAAAGATCAAGCACTGTCTAGCGGTTGATTAAACCCTTTTCTGTAAGTTCATCCAATGTCTCTCTTGTGGTATCGTGAATCCATCGTGCGGACATCTCTGCTCGGGCGTTTTCTTTTAGCATAGGGGAGTCAAAGTCAGGAAAATCAGATCCGAAAAATCCTTTGTCTGTTATAAAATCTTTAATCCCTTGCGCTATTTCTCTGCGGCTCCCCGAGGCATTGGGGTGTATGCGATAAGCATTTAAAAAATGCTCAATAACTAATTTTCGTTGTGCAGAATACAGCTCACTATCGCTTAGGCCAGCAAAGCTTTCCTTGTCTGGCTTTTGCTCCTTAGTTCTCCAAGCGCCACGCGGTTCCTCGGGTTTTGCCCCAACGGTTAGGCGACTTCTTGGCGATTGAACCTTAAGCCCTAGGGCAGCTAGGGTCTCTGTAATAGTGGTCTGAACCCAGCCCCTTAGTTTTGTTTCAGTGACGTCCTCTATAAGCTCGGGCGGGTTGCTTGAATCTGGCTCTGCCTGAAAAAACCCCTCCGATTTTATCAGTGCTCTAATTTGCTTGA
>JAHIEB010000078.1 GCA_018894075.1 Patescibacteria group bacterium
AACAATATTAATCAAAACAATGGATGCCAATATAGTAATTATGGCAATAACGACCAGTAGCTCAATAATTGTAAAACCTTTTTGCATTATTTCTGTCTAAATTATATCGACCTTTAATTAGATGGCTCCCAGAATTCCATATAGGGGAGATAGGACTGAAGCTGCGATCACAGCTACTCCCAATCCAAGCAGAATGATTAAAAGGGGCTCGATTAAGGTTGCGAATGTTGCCACCGCATTATCAACATCTTTTTTGTAAAAGTTGACTATCTCCATCAATGTTTTGTCTAGTTTTCCGGTTTCTTCCCCGACTTTTATCATCTGAATGACAAAAGCGGGAACTCTATCTTGATGACCTATTAAAACAGAGCTTACCTTCTCTCCTTCAGAAACCTGTTTTTCTATTTCTCCGACTATCTCTTTATAAACATAATTGCTTAAGGTGTTTTTTGTAATCTTTAGGGCATTTGTGATGGGCAGACCAGAGGAAATTAAGGTGGATAAACTCTCGGCAAAGCGCATAAGATAGACCTTCTCCAAGAAACTTCCGAACAACGGAATCTTGAAAACCAGCTGGTCGAATATCTTTTTTCCTTCTTTTGTCCTGAAGTAATAAATTATGAAAACCACCAAGACGACAAAGGCCAGAATAACCATCCAGCCATAGGCATTAAAGAACCTATACATCCCTATCATGGCCTTAGTTGAAGCAGGCACATTAGTGCCCAGACCCTCCATCAAATCAATCAGTTTTGGCATAATAACAGTCATAACTATAATGATAACCACTCCCATCACAAACAAAACCAAAACAGGATAAATCATTGCCTCTTTTAGCTTTGAATTGATGTCATACTCTCTTTCTAAGTGGCTGGACAAATAGTATAGGGCTTCTGATATCTTCCCCGAAGCTTCTCCTGATTGTATAAGGCTGATAAAGAAGCTATTAAAAGACTTTGGATAAAAAGCCAGTGATTCAGAAAGAGTATTGCCCTCTTGCACTAGTCCAGCGATTTTTTCTAAATCCTGCTTGAAGTTGCCTTTTGAGGTCTGGGCGGCCAAGCCCATTATGCTTTGCACAATAGGGACTCTGGAATCCAACATTACAGCCAGCTGACGAGAAAAAATAGCTAGGTCTTTTTTAGAAACCTTATTGAAAAGAGTGCTTCCTTGAAAAATCTTGAAAGGTCTTTTTTCTTCTTTAATGGAGATTACCGAAATATTATATTTCTGCAACAAAGCAGCTGCTGCCTCCTTAGTTGAGGCCTCGATTACGCCGTTCTCCAGGTTTCCGTCTTTGGTTCTCGCCTGATAGCTATATTTCATGCGCCCAAGAAATGCTTAAGGTCTGCGGGGTTTAGGGAGTACTCAATGGCATTTTTAATAGATATCTCTTTTTTCCTTACTAGGTCAGACAGGCATCGGTTAAATGAAATCATCCCCTCTCTTAAAGATGTGTCTATAACGGCAGGTATCTCGTGAACCTTGTTCTCTCTTATCAAAGTCCCAACTGCCGGATTGCAAATCATTACCTCAACAGCGGGAATGAATCCCCCTCTTATTCTAGGCACCAGCCTTTGAGCAACGATTCCGAGTAAAGAACCTGAAAGCTGATATCTTACCTGATTCTGCTGTTCAGCAGGAAAGACATCCACTATCCTGTGTATAGTTTGGGAGGCAGAATTGGTATGCAATGTGGCAAACACCAAATGACCTGTTTCTGCGGCAGTAATGGCAGTTGAAATTGTTTCTAAATCTCTCATTTCCCCCACCATAATGACATCCGGGTTCTGCCTGAATGTGGCTTTTAGGGCATTAGCAAAAGAAAGCGTGTCTGAAAAAACTTCTCTTTGGTCAACAATAGCCCGATCGTCTTCATAAACATACTCGATCGGGTCTTCAATGGTAATGATGTGCAAGGGCTTTGTGTGATTTATCTCGTCAACCATAGCAGCTAAAGTGGTTGTTTTCCCTTGGCTTGAGGCTCCTGTCACTAAAACAAGGCCTTGAGTTCGGTCAGCTAAGCTGTGAAGCACTGGGGGGAGATTGAGCTCATCAATTGTTTTTATTCTAGCTGGGATTAGCCTGAACGCCAGACCGATATGACCCCTCTGATAAAAGACATTCACTCGGAATCTTCCTTTTTCTGAAAAGTCGTGCGAGAAATCTAATTCTTTTGACTGAAGGAATTTCTTCTTCTGCAATTCAGACATCATAGAAAAAGCCACGCCTTCACAAACTTCCGAAGCAAGCGGTCCCTCTTTTGCCAAAGGAACCAACTGGCCGGTAATTCTGATGGTGGGCTTATGCCCGACAGAGAAAAGAAGATCAGACGCTTCTTGGTCAATAACGGTTTGTAATAGTTTTTTTAGTAAAGTTTGATATTCCATATTTTTATTTCTCTTCGGTTACCCGGGACACTTCTGCAAGCGTTGTTTCTCCGGATAAAACTTTTAATATACCCTCTTGCTCCATAGTCAGCATTCCTTGTTTTTTAGCTGCTTTGGAGACTTGCTCCTCGGATGGACTCTTAAATATGACGTCTTTTAACTCATCTGTTATAGAAAGCACTTCATACAACCCGACTCTTCCTAAATATCCCTTCATACCACACTTCTCACAGCCTTTAGACTCGTAAATAGAGAAGTCATTCTTTATGTCTTTCTTAGCATAGGGGGGCATTGATTTAATCCTCTCCTGAATAAAGGCCTTTATTTTTTCGTTTATCAAAACCTTTTTTTTGCATTTCGGACACAATAGTCTGACCAAGCGCTGGGAGATAATAACCCTTAATGTGTACGGAAGCAAAAACTGCTTGACCCCCATATCAATCAATCTTGGAATCACCCCTATAGCAGAGTTTGTGTGCAGGGTTGAAAGAACGATATGTCCAGTCAGGGCAGCGTGAGTGACTAGGTTTGCGGTTTCGTCATCTCTAACCTCTCCCACCATAATAACATTCGGGTCCTGCCTTAAAATTTGCCGTAGGCCTTCAGCAAAAGAATATCCTATCTCTGGTTTTACCTGCGACTGATTTACTCCAAGGATTGAGTACTCAATCGGGTCTTCAATTGTCACGATGTTTACGCTTTCATTATTTAAAAGTCGCAAAAGAGCGTATAGGGTGGTGGTTTTACCTGAACCAGTAGGACCGGTGGCCAATATCATTCCATGGGGCTTTTTAATAGCCTCTTTTATTGTTTCAAAATTGCGATGGCTCAATCCAAGCTCTTCGTAGGATTTCAACCCTCCAGAAGGATCCAAAATTCTGATGGCCACTTTTTCTCCGAATAAGGTGGGGTAGGTAGCGACCCTGAAATCAATATCTTTCTCTCCTATTTTTGCAGAAAATCTGCCGTCCTGAGGAACTCTTGTCTCGTCAATCTTTAGATTGGTAAGAATCTTTATTCTGGCTATTATAGAAGAATGGACGCTTAGGGGTAAAAACAAATTAGAAGCCAGAACTCCGTCAACTCTGAACCTGACTCTTAACTTATCCTTGCCCGGCTCAATATGTATGTCTGAAGCATTGGCCTCTAGGGCGTGGCGCAGAATGGCAAAAACCATTTTAATAATCGGGGCCTCTCCGCCTGTAATGGAAATGCTTTCCATCTCTTCTACTTCTCCGGTTTCTTTCCTTGTCTTTTCTATTTCTGCCAAGGCTTTTTCTGCTTCTCCCTTTAGGGTCCTGTGCTGTTTTAAAAGCTTGTTAAAGTCGGTGATGGTCAACAAAAATATTTCATATTTAAAGTTCCCCTGCCTTCCCAAAAATCTCAAGGCGTCTTGAGCAGGTATGTTTTCAGGATAAACCATTCCGAC
>JAHIEB010000079.1 GCA_018894075.1 Patescibacteria group bacterium
GTCTTAATGGAGACAGCGGATTTGAACAAGCTTACGCGGCTGCAGTGGCCCAGAAAAAACCAGGCGGAACAGATGACTGCAACGACAGCATAAATGCATGGGCAGCTTGGGTCCAGCTGAATAATTCATCTGGAGGCGATAAGTGGTGGTGCGTTGACAGTGCTGGAGCGAAAGAAGAATTAACCACAGATCCGGGAGTAAGCGCAACACTTTGCCCGTAAAAAGAACAGCGCTCTTTTTAGGGCGTTTTGTTTTACATCAAATTCTGCTAAAATACACTAATGGACTTAGTTTCTGTTTTCCTTTTCATACTCGGTCTTGTTATCGGCAGTTTTTTGAACTGCGTGATTTACAGGATTGAAGTAAAAAAAAGCTTTCTCTCGGGCAGGTCGTTCTGCCCTTCCTGCAAGCACCAATTAAGCTGGTTGGACTTAATCCCTGTTTTGAGCTACATTCTCCTTTCTGGCTCTTGCAGATACTGCAAGAAAAGAATATCTGTGCAATATCCTCTAGTAGAGATGGCAACAGGATTTTTGTTCCTTTTTCTATTTAATCCAGATCATTTTATCAGAAGCAGTTATTGGGTGATAATATTCTCTTTATTCATAATTATATTCGTCTACGATCTAAAGCACTATATTATCCCAGACAAAATTATTCTGCCTGCCATCGGGGTTGCTTTAGCTTACAATACCTTCGCTGTGCTAACCGGAGATTTTAGCCCCTCTTACTATTTTCAGACTCTTTGGGCTGGCACAATCCCTGCTTTGTTCTTTTTTTCCTTATTCGTCCTTTCCCGGGGTAAATGGATAGGTTTTGGAGACGTAAAGCTTGCTTTAGCTATGGGTTTTCTGCTCGGTCCGAACAGGATTATTGTCGCCCTGTTTTTAGCTTTTGTTATCGGTGGTATAATAGCAGTAGGGCTGATTATTCTTGGAAAAAAGCATATGAAGGCTGAAATGCCATTTGCCCCCTTTTTGCTTTTGGGAACTGTTTTAGCGCATTTTTTGGGAAACAGCATGATAAATTATTATTTACATTTAAATTAATGAAAAAAAACGGCTTCACCCTTATTGAAATGCTCGTTGTTATAGCTGTTTTCGCTGTCATATTGAGCATTGTTATTGCCAATTATCCTGAAATGAGGAGGCAACTTGCTTTGAGCAGGGCTACCCATCAGCTTATGCAGGATTTGAGAATAGCGCAGGAAATGGGAATGTCCGCTTTTAAGGTGGATAAATATGAGAGCTGTATGGTTTCTCCTAAAACAGCACTTGAAGCAAGCATTCCTCGTATGGTGTTTAGTGCCCTGTCAAATCCAACAGCCAAAGGATACGGAGTGTATATTGATCTTAAAGACAAAGACACTAAAAAAAAGTACAAGGTTTATGCAGATACTTTGGCTGACATTACGCCGGTCTGCTTGGATCCAAAAGACCCTTGTTGGGGATATTATAACCTCGGGGACTGCGTATATAGGACAGTGGGCATTCAAGAGCAAGGGATAATAATAAAAGAGATAAAGAATATAGAGGTTGGTAAAACCGAGCTTAGCATCAATTTTCAGCCCCCTAATCCCGATACGCTGATTCAATGGCTGGCAGAGGGTCAGGACCACATAGAAATTGTGCTGGCTGTAGAAAATTATCCCGATAAAACAAAAACAATATCTGTGAATAAATCAGGACTAATTGAGATTTTGCACTAATGTTCAGACAAAATAGAGGCTTTACAATGCTAGAGATGATAGTTGCCATCTTTATTTTAGCTGTGGCCATCATCGGCTGTTATTACGCCTTTGTCCAAATATCAAGCGCAACCGCCTTGATTTCTTCCAGACTTCAGGCCGCTTATCTTGCCCACGAAGCCTTTGAAATAGTCAGGAATATGAGGGATTCAAACTGGTTGTCTGGGGAAGAATGGGGCGAGGGCTTTCTGACAATTTGCGCAGTCGGATGCCAGCTTGACTATAAGGCTGGGACTTATGAGGCAGATGACACCTCTCTTGGGTATGACATTGATGACTACTTGAATTTAAGTGCAGACGGTTTCTATACCTATGCAATTGAAGGAACTCCGACCAAATTTAAGCGCAAGGTCACCGTGTCTTCTACAGAGGACCATCTTTTTAAGGTCAGCGTCCTGATAGAGTGGTATGAATTAAACGCTGAACGCGAACTCTTTGCAGAAGAAGAACTATATGATTGGTATTAAAAAACAAAGAGGATTTACAATGATTGAGTTGGTGGTGGTAATCGCCATCTTAGCTTTGGTTATCGTCACGGCTTCTGATTTGTTTTTATCTATGATAAAGACTCAAAAGAAAATATTGGCAGAACAGGAGGTGTTAAACCAAGTCAGTTATGCTATTGAATATATGGCAAGAGCTATTAGAATGGCCAGAGCAGACGAGTTTAATACCTGCGTGGGACAGGGAGAAAGCTACGGAGTCTACAGTAATGGAATTAAATTCATCAATCACTCCAGCGAGGACATCTGCCAGGTTTTTTTATGGGATTCTGTTGATAAGGTGCTTAAAGAATCAAGGGACGGAGGGCAAACCTACATTCCCATAACCTCTAGGGATGTAATTATAAATTCATTCACGATAAAGACCTACGGCGAAGAGATGAGAGACGGGCTTCAAGCAAGAATAGTCCTAGTATTGGATTTTCAATATAGGGATTCAAATATCAGTCCCGCAAGAAAGATTATACAAACAACTATTTCTCAAAGAAATATGGGATCATGAAGATACAGAATTCAGAAAAAGGAATGGCGCTTTTAATCACTTTCTTGATAATGGGCATTATGGTTGCCATTGTTTTGGGCATTACTGTTATTATTCTATCTGAAATAGACATCGTCAGGACAATAGGGTATTCAGTTAATGCTATTTTTGCAGCTAACACTGCAATAGAAAAATCTTTATACTATGACAGGCAGGTGGTTTTAACTGGAGAAAGAGGGATATGCGATATCTGCACCTCCTGTTTAAATTGCACGAATTGCCTAAGGAGCGGGTTGGGTTGCGCTGACTGCACTGACTGTACCATAACCTATAACGGGTCAATAGGGGCAGAGACATATACAGCCAAGGTAATAGTGCGGGATGAGGGAGATATATACAGCGGAATCGGATTGTATAAAGGAATTTCAAGGGCTATTGACGTATCAGGCGGAACCGGTGGCGGAACAAGAGTTTATCCTCCCACTATAACCCAGGCCATTGTTGTTCCAAGGTCTGTTCCAGAGGGAATAATGCTTCTGGTTTATGCGACTATTACCCCCGACACAGGTCAGCAGTTAGACCCTGATTCAATTGTAATGAGGATTCAGCAACCTGATGAAGTAGGCTTTCCAACAGAAGAACCTGCTATTATTATTATGTCATTAACGGGCGTTAATCAATACCAGGGGTCTTGGATAGGGCCCGAAGGAGGGTATTATGTAGATATTTCAGCCTGCGACACTTTTGAAAGGTGCACAGAAGCTGAAAATATATAATGAGCAAGTATTCTTTACTACTAATAATGTTCTGCATATCAACAGCAACTGCTGTGCTGGCTTTTGGCGGGGTTGGTCCTTCCTTTGAAATATCCGACGATCCTTTGCCGCAGATAAGCAATATCACCATAACCTCTGATGTCTTGAGCACCATAATTACTGCAAACATCCAAGATACTTCAGGCGTTGCTTCAGCTGGTTTGATTCTGAAAGACAATGAAGGGGTAGAAATATCCAGCTATGTTCTTTTTGACGACGGAGCTCACGGAGATTCTGGTTCTGCAGACAGCATATACGGGGCTTTCATATTCCCCAGCGAATGCCCTGACGGAATATATTCTTTCGATATTTTTGCTCAAGATGTTTTTGGCAATGAAAGGTATCTTTCAGATGTCGGAACAATGGCTTGCGGAGATATCTCGTGCGTTTCAAATTCCGGATATACGATATGTGCGACAGTAGATCAAGAAGTTTCAGCTTTTCAGAATTGTGTTCAAGCTGAAGGAAGGACTATCTGTATTACGCCGGGGACTTCTTCTAGCGGATTAATTGAGCCAAGCTTATCTCTGTCTGTCCCCGCTGCCAGTCAGAGTGGCGGGCAGGTTTCAATAAGTGCCACCCTTCTTCAAGGGGGTAGTCCGCTTGCTGGGAAAATAGTCACATTTACTGATGAAAAAGACGGAGTGGAAATGGCAAGCATCACAACTAATGCTTCAGGCATAGCCGCGTTTTCTTACGCATTTCCATTTTCTACAATGATAGGAGACCATACAATCGCAGCTTCTTTTGCAGGCGATGGGATAACATATACTCCTGCTAACGACAGCAAGATTATCTTTGTGGACACGGCAAGAAATACGTTTCACTATAGGCGGGAGATACGCGTTCAGAATAATTATCCGGGGCACGATCTAATAGATTACCAATTGCCCATAATCATAAATACCGCAGAGATGGCTGGCAAGATCCAGCCGACTTGCGATGATATTATGTTCAATGAAATAGGCGGGCAGGGTTTGGAGTATTATCTTGATTCTGGGTGCGGAACAGCCGAAACTCTGTTTTGGGTCAAGAATCCATATATCAGTGGCTCAACAATCATTTATGTGTATTACGGCGATCCGTCATTTAGCTCTTTTTCTTCTGGCAAGAATACTTTTGATTTATTTGAGGATTGGGAGTCTGGAGCTCTAGATACTAGTTATTGGACAGCGGGAGGAAGCACGTCCCCTTATTGGCAGACTTACAGCAGCACCCGCTATCAAGGTTCTTATTCCGGAGGAAATAATAATATAGGGGATGACCAGCAGTCATGGATAAAGAAAACAATAAATCTTGGAATGCAGGCTGTGCTGGAGTTTTATTGGTCTGTCGGCTCAGAGCCCAATTATGATTATTTATACTATTGCATAAATAATGACTCTTGCACCAGGTCGGCAGGATATATCAGCAGGATATCTGATAATGTGCCATGGACGCCCGTGAGCAGGCCTTTAGCCGCAGGCCAGACAAGCATTAAATTTGCATATGCAAAAGATGGATCTGACTCATGGTGGTCTGATACTGGGTATATAGACTCTGTAAGGGTGAGGAAGTATTTAGAGCCTGCGCTTCAGCCAACATATGAATTAGGCGCAGAAGAACCTTTCTTAAATCCTTTATTTTGGTAGAATAAATATATGAAAAACATTATAGCAGTATTGTTTTTATGTTTAGCTCTTGTAGCAGGTTTTGCCGGCGGGATAGTTTTTTGCAATTATTTTATACAGGAGGAGCCAGTCGCTGTTGAAAATATCAAAGAAAACAAAAGCAGTCCTGATATAGGAGATGCGATATTCAAAAATACTTATACTGACCTAATGCGGGGAGTCATCACAATCTCCGATGAAGAGGCGCATATTACCACTAAGTCACAGGACGAATATACCCTGCTTTTTTACCCGCGGTCTTTTTATGACTCAAATAATATAAAAAACGGGGATACTGTTGAAATAGTCGGCCAGCTTTCAGCAAAAGATAGCACAATTTCGTTTGGAGAAATTAAAGTAATAAAATAATATGTATAAAAAGATACTTTTAGTTTTATCAGCTTTATGTGTCTTGTCTTTTTTTCCTCAAGAAGCAAAGGCGATATATTCATATGTTCAAGTAACTATTGAAAAAGCAGAAATAGATGCCACGGGAGCATCTTTTAACATACCCAGCGGCACAATAATATCTGTTTATGACTCAATGAGCATTGAGTTGGGAACGAAACGGACGGATGCGGTCACCGCAGAGGGTGGTATAATAGTTTCCCCTTTGGTTAATCTGACTGACGGAGAAGACTATACGATTAAATTGGCAGTCCCTGGTAGTGAATGCGGAGGCTATTTAGATGACAATGGTTATTGTTGGTTTAAAAGTGCTACCTACAACCAAACCTGTACTAGTGTTTGCGCAACTCACGGAGGAGTTAATTCGCCGGGTCACTGTAATGAAAGAGATATTAGTAGCATTACCTCGCAAAAGTGCAATGCTATAAAAGCACTGGCTGGGGGCCTGCCGGTAGTCTGTGCCGATGGTGGCTCATGCCCCGTTGTATTTGATGCGACATATGGCAATAACGCTAGTTATTGGGGGAATGCTTGCAATGATTCTTCCAACTATTGCGATGTGTCTTATACGCTGTACGATTGGCGCCGAATTATTTGTGCTTGTTCAACCGGACCAAAACTTGAGTTTTTCTTTAGCTTCACAGCCAGTCTTTAAAAATGAAGAAGATACTCATAGTGTTATTGATAGTTTTAACTGCATGTAGCCTCCTTCTTTTAAAAGAGGATAAGCCAGACATTGTCTCTATTCTAAAAACCGACCCTGACGCAAAAGAGTTTATTGCAGAGCACGAGAATTATGAGATGACAAGCAAGGTTTTGACTGCAGAAGACATTGAAGAGGGAAAGAGCGGGCAGGATTTCAAGGAGGTTTATCAGGATTTAGAGTCAGAAGACGGAAGATATCTGAAGGCAGACTTAGTAGACGGGTCAAAAGGCATAATAGCTGTATTAGACCTAAAAGCAAAAAAGGTTCTTAAGGTATTTGGTTTAATAAAGCTGGGTACAGGAATTTAATCATGGACAAAGAAGAAGCCAGACAAAGAATAAAAAAGCTTAGAGAAACGATCAATCATCACCGCTACCTCTACCATGTCCAAGACAAGCAGGAGATATCAGATGAGGCTTTAGATTCTCTGAAAAAAGAATTATGGGATTTAGAGCAGGAATATCCCGAACTAATAACAGTAGATTCTCCTACTCAAAGAATAGGCGGCAAGCCCCTCAAGCAGTTTAAGAAGATAAAGCACCCAGAAAGGATGCTTTCTTTGAACGACGCTTTTTCAGAAGAGGACATGGAGGACTGGGAAAAGAGAATCAAGAAGCTTGTGTCAGAGCCCCTTAATTACTACTGCGAATTAAAACTTGACGGTTTGGCCATTGAATTGATTTATAGCAACGGGGTTTTACAGACATGTTCTACCCGGGGGGACGGCTCAATAGGAGAAGATGTCACCCAGAACCTAAAGACAGTAGAGGATATTCCTCTGAAATTGAATTCTGATGCAGATGTTGTGGTAAGAGGAGAGGTCTTTTTGAATAAAAAGGAGTTCTCGAGGATAAATAGAGAGCAGGAAGCCAAGGGTCTGCCGAAATATGCAAACCCAAGAAACGTAGCTGCCGGCTCAATCAGGCAGTTAGACCCTAAAATTACAGCAGGCAGGAAATTAGAATCCAATGCTTATGATATTTTGAATAAAGGGGACGATCATCAGCAAAAACACCAAATTTTAAAAGAGTTTGGATTTAGAATAAACAGCAATAATAAATACTGTAAGGATTTAAGCGAAGTGTTTAAATTCCAGAATTATTGGAAAAAAAAGAGGGAGGGGCTTCCTTATGAGATAGACGGAATAGTTGTTATTGTGAATGATAACAAGACATTTGAAAAACTGGGGGTTGTGGGGAAGACCCCGAGAGGATCCATTGCTTACAAGTTTCCCTTAAGACAGTCTCAAGCTATTATTGAAGATATTGTGGTGCAGGTGGGAAGGACTGGAGCTATTACTCCAGTAGCTCATTTGTCTCCGGTTAGCATAGGCGGAACAACAATCACTAGGGCCACCCTGCATAACGAAGACGAGATAAAAAGGCTGGGTGTGAAAATAGGAGATACAGTAATTGTGGGAAGGGCAGGAGATGTCATTCCTGATATCATAAAGGTATTAGTTGAGATGAGGACAAAAAAAGAGAAAGACTTCAAAATGCCCAGCAATTGCCCTGTCTGCTCTGCAAGGCTTGTCAGGCCTCAAAGAGAAGTATTGTGGAGATGCCCGAATCCAAAATGTTTCGCAAGGCAGAGAAAATCAATTTACCACTTTGTTTCAAGGGCTGCTTTTGATATCAGGGGTCTAGGGCCCAAAATAATTGATAAGTTGCTGGACGAAGGATTAATCCAGACTCCTGCCGATTTGTTTAATTTAAAAGAAGGGGATATAATTCCCCTGGAAAGATTTGCAGAAAAATCGGCCCAGAATATCATTTCCTCAATCCAATCCCGAAAGGAAATTGAGCTTAGCCGTTTCATATACTCTCTCGGAATAAGAAATGTAGGCGAAGAGACAGCAAGAAATCTGGCTAATAAACTTCAAGACATAGAGAATTTGCAAAAAGCAAGTAAAGAAGATTTAGAAAATGTCCAAGACATAGGTCCAATTGTGTCAGAGTCCATTGTTGAGTGGTTTTCAAAAGAAAAAAACACACATGTAGTGCAGCGCCTAAAAAAGTCAGTAAGAATAATCCATCAGCCCCCGAAAAGCAGAAAGCTTGAAGGAAAAATCTTTGTCTTAACCGGCGCTTTGCAGTCTCTAACAAGAGAATCCGCTAAAGGAAAGATATTGGATATGGGCGGAGAGGTTTCAGGATCAATTTCAAGCAACACGGATTTCGTTGTGGCCGGCGATGTGCCCGGGACAAAGCTAAAAAAAGCTAGAGACCTTAATATAAAGATTGTCTTTGAAAAGGAATTCTTAAAGATGATTAAATGAATTTAGTTCACTTTAGAAAACTGGACTGGGTAATGATATCCAGCGCCTTGGGCTTGGCTGTTTTGGGGCTTTTGTCTTTATACAGTTCGTCTATAAGAAAAGGCGACTTTTTCAATTTTCAGAAGCAGTTGATATTTTTAGGCATCGGCTTGATTCTGCTATTTTTAATAAGCTTTTTCGATTACCGTATTTTAAGGAATAACCCGTATATTATTTTAAGCCTCTATTTTCTTTGTTTATTAGCTTTGCTTGGAGTGCTGTTTTTGGCTCCGGAGATAAGGGGAAAGCACGGCTGGTATAAGCTCGGCTTTTTATCTTTTGACCCCATTGAACCGGCTAAAATAATATTGCTGGTATTACTGGCAAAATATTTTTCAATGAGGCATGTTGAGATGTATCGGTTTAAACACATAGTGCTCTCTGGGATTTATGTGTTTCTGCCGTCAGTCCTCATTTTTTTGCAACCAGATATGGGTGCTGTGATAATCTTAGTCATCGTATGGCTTTCCACCCTGATTATCTCTGGCATTAAGATAAAGCATTTCCTAATTCTCTGCCTGATTGCTATAATATTGTTGGCCGAGGTCTGGCAGTTTTTCCTGGTAGATTATCAAAA
>JAHIEB010000080.1 GCA_018894075.1 Patescibacteria group bacterium
CAACCCTTTCTCTTGCAGCTGCCATGATATTGCTGGTTCAGGCTTCAAGCATTAAGAAGTGGGGGATGTTAAAGCATCTTTCAAACTACTTTAAGTTTTACGAGGTAATTAACGGATTTAAAAAGGGTATCAGCTCTGGGTTTATGGGTATTATTCACTTTCTTATAGGATTATTGGATATTGTTTCTGAAATAGCCAGAATCATCTCCCTTTCAGTCCGTTTGTTCGGAAATATGTTTGCAGGAGAAATGCTAGCTGTAATCCTGTTGGGATTTTTTGCCTTTGTCCTGCCCGTTGCATGGATGACAATGAATTTGCTGACCGGGTTTATTCAAGCCATGGTGTTTGGTTCCTTAACTGCCGCTTATTATAGTTTAGCAGTCAAAGGAGAAACAGTAGAGGAATAATTATTAATAAACAAAAAATATGGATTTAGAATCAGCACGTTTAATCGCCAAAGGCATCTGCACCATTACAATGGGCGGGTCTGGTATAGGCGAGGGCTACTTGATCGGTAAAGCTTTAGAGGCTATCGGCCGCAATCCAGAAATGGAAGGCAGTATTTTCTCTAAAATGATTATCGGTGTGGCTATGGCTGAATCAACAGCTATTTATGCATTCGTTGCCTTTTTCATTGTTTAGTTATGGATATCATTCAAATTTTAGGCAATCTTGGATTTGATTGGAGGATAGCTTTAGCCAACTTGGTGAACTTTTTGATTATTCTGCTTATCTTAAAGAAGTTTGCCTTCAAGCCTATTGCCAAGGCGCTAAAGAAGAGAGAAGACAAGATAAAGCAGGGGGTTGAAGACGCCCAAAAGTCATCTGCCGAACTCCAGATGGCAAAGCAGTCCTACGAAAAGTCTCTTTTGGCTGCCAGAAGCGAAGCCAACAGGATTATCGCATCAGCCCAGAGAGAAACTGACAGGATGCAGGCGTCCTGCAAGCACCAGAGCGAAGAAGAGGCAAAAAGAATAATAGAGAGAACAGATAAAATTATTCAGAATGAAAAGCAGAAGATGATGCAGGATTTAAAAAAAGAGGTGGTCAGCTTAGTTATTGATGCCACAGAGAAGCTGACCAAGCAGAATATAAGCAAAGAGAAGCACGAGGCATTAATTAAGGAAATGCTTTCAAAATGAAATATAATGCCAGAAACCTTGCAAAGGGATTATTCGGCCTAGCGAAGGAAGACCCAAAGATGCTAGAGGGGTTCGTCGGTTTTTGCCGGAAGAAACGCATAACTTATCTTTTGCCAAGCATGTTTAAATACTTTTTGAGAGAGTCAGCAAGAGAAAAAGACAAAAACACGCTGAAAATATATACTGCCTTTGTTTTATCTGAAAATTTTATTGACAAAATAAAGAAGATTTCAAAAGCCGAGAACGCAGAAACAGAGTGTTATAAAAAAGAAGATTTAATTGGAGGATTTGTAGCTTATTACCAGAATAAAGTAATTGACGCCAGTTTTAAAAATAATTTAGCCATGCTTAAAAACAAACTAATTAATATATGAGCGCAGATAAAATAGTAGAACAGCTGAAAAAGCAGATTAAGGAATTCGAGGTTGAATCGCAAATCAGCGAGATTGGAAAGGTTCTTGAAGTCTCTGACGGCATCTGCAGGTTGTCAGGGCTCTCTTGCTGTCAGGCCTCTGAAATGCTTTTATTTCCCAATAATACCGTGGGAATAGCTTTGAATTTAGAGGAGGATACGATCGGAGCTGTAATCCTCGGGGACTTCACGCACATCAAGGAAGGGGATGTTGTAAGAAGGACAAAACAGATACTATCAATACCTGTTGACGATAAGTATATAGGGAGGGTAATTGATCCTTTGGGAAATCCTATTGACGGAAAAGGAAAGATAGAGGCAAAGCAAACCCGTCCTATTGAGAAGATAGCCCCAGGAGTAATGGAAAGAGAGCCGGTAAACCAGCCCGTCAATACTGGGATTAAAGTAATTGATTCTGCAATTCCTATCGGCAGGGGCCAGAGAGAGCTTATCATCGGAGACAGGCAAACAGGGAAATCTGCCATAGCCATAGATACGATTATAAACCAGAAAGGAGAAGACTTAATCTGCATTTATGTTGCCATAGGCCAGAAACAATCAAAAATCGCAGGAATCGCAGCAAAGCTGGAAGAAGCAGGGGCTCTAGAATATACGTGTATTGTATTTGCTGGAGCATCTCAATCAGCGTCATTATCTTATCTTGCTCCTTACTCGGGAGTAGCTTTGGCCGAGTATTTTATGGATAAGGGCAAAGATGTTTTAATTATTTATGACGACTTGTCCAAGCACGCTTGGGCGTACAGAGAAATGTCTTTGCTCTTAAGAAGGCCTCCGGGCAGAGAGGCATATCCCGGAGACATTTTCTATCTGCATTCAAGGTTGCTGGAAAGAGCCTGCAGGAGAAACAAGGAATCAGGAGGAGGTTCAATTACCGCTTTGCCTATTATTGAGACTCAAGCAGGAGATATTTCCGCCTATATTCCCACCAATGTCATTTC
>JAHIEB010000003.1 GCA_018894075.1 Patescibacteria group bacterium
AAATACTTTTTCAAATCTTTTTGGAGTAAACTTTATCTTCCCCCCTTTTACTGCTTTTACTGCCAAATCTCTTAAAGAAAGGCCTCCCGATTTCGGCTTTGAGGTCATTTTGACAAACCACTGGTTGTCCATTGGGATAGGTTCAATCAATCTCCCGCATTTGTAGCATAAAGAAACCCTATTTTTGTATTCAAGGTCAATCTTTTCTATTAAGCCTGCTTTTTGCAGGTCTTCTGCCACTCTTTTCCTCGCATCCTCTGTTGTCAGCCCCGCATAAGGGCCTGTCAGCTCATTTAATTTGCCGTCAATTCCAATTATCTGCTTTACCTCTAGGTTATGCCTCTGCCCTATTTCAAAATCAATTGGGTCATGGGCGGGGGTGACCTTAATTACTCCTGTTCCAAACTTTGAATCTACTGCTTCGTCAGCAATCACCTTTATTTTGAAAGGACCCAATAATCCAACAGCCTCTATGGTCTTGCCGATGTATTCTTTGTATCTTTTGTCCTTCGGGTTGACTGCTAGAGCAGTATCTCCGAATTTTGTTTCCGGTCTGACAGTGGCTAAAGTAAAAGGTCCGTACTTAATGTAATAAAGGGGGCTGGTCCTTTCTTCGTATTTGACCTCTAAATCAGAAAGAGATGTTCTGTGCTTCGGGCACCAGTTAACTATTCTTGTGCCTTTGTACAGCAGGTCGTCCTGTTTTAGTTTTTCAAATGTGCTGTAGACAATCTCAACTATTTTCGGGTCTAATGTGAATCTTTCTCTTGACCAGTCGCAAGAAGCCCCGAGCTTTTTTAACTGGGCCTCCATTGATTTCTTATTATTTAAAGTAAACTGCAGTATTTCTTTGTAAAGGTCTTCTCGCTGAATATGAAATCTGCTCCTACCCTCTTTTTCAAGCTTTTTCTCATAAACCACCTGTGTTTCAAAGCCGGCGTGGTCAGCGCCCGGAAGCCAGAGGGTCTTTTTCCCCTGCATCCTTTTGTATCTAATCATAATGTCCTGCAAGGTGACAAACATTGCATGCCCGATATGCAAAGCCCCGTTGGCGTTAGGGGGTGGCATTATTATACAAAAAGGGTCTTTTCCCTTAAGATTGTCTGGATTAAAAAAACCAGACTCTTCCCAGAGCTTGTAAATCTTATCTTCAACCTGATTGGGGTCGTATGCTTTCTCCATTGCCTTATTCTATCCTAAGATTAGCCTTAACTTCAATGTCTTCCCAATTCTTTTTTGTTCCATATCTTGCCGCTTCAGCTATCATTAAGGCATTGTCTGTGCTTAGTTTAATATCTGGGAGATACACTTTTACCTTTTGTCTTTTCAATCTTTTTCTCAATTCCCTATTAGCTGTCACTCCTCCGCCTGCGACAATAGACTTGGCGCTGAATTCCTTCACTGCTTTTTCTGTTTTCTTTATCAAAACATCAATTATGGCTTCTTGTATTTCATGAGCCATTTCTTTAACTTTGTCTTTGGCTGGATGGTAGAGAACAGCTGTTTTTAACCCGGAAAAAGAGAAATCATAGTCCTTGCTGTTTATCATCGGTCTTGGCAAAGAGATGGTCTTTTTTCCCTTAAACAGGCCAGCTAATTTTGAAATCTCAGGCCCGCCCGGGTACTTTAATCCCAAAATCCTTGCTGTCTTATCAAAACATTCTCCGGCTGCGTCATCTCTGGTTTCTCCCAATATCCTGTATTCTCCAAAACTCTTCATTAAGATGAGCTGGGTGTGTCCTCCAGAGACAATCAAACAGACAGCAGGCAGGTCATTCTTTTTAATATTGTTTGAAAACAAATGGGCCTTGATGTGATTTACCGGAATTATAGGCAGATTCCATGCAAAAGCCAATGCTTTAGCAAAGTTTACTCCTGCCCATAAGCAGGGCTCAAGGCCTGGGCCTATTGTCACTGCAATAGCGGAAAGAGCAGGCTTTCTATATTCTTCCAAAAACCTGATTGTTCCTTTGCTTAGCTCCGGCTCTCTTACTAGAATGTTTTGTATTGTTTTTTCATCAACCAAGGTTTTTTGTTTCTTCAAAAGACCAGCTTTTTTTAAAGCTTTTATTAAAACAAAAACCAGATTTTTCTGGTGCTCTCTCTTAGCCAAGGAAGGATAGACCCCCCCGTATTTTGCATGAAGCTTTGCCTGCGAAGAGACGACATTGCTTAACGGTTTTGAATCATCTATAACAGCTACTCCTGTGTCGTCGCAGGAAGTTTCAATCCCTAATATTTTCATAGCCTCTTAATTTTACCAGAAGTTTGCTTTTATGAAAAGGGGTGGTATAACAAAGGTAGTTCTTTGAGAAAGGAGAACAGCTATGTGGAAAGTGTTGTTTTTCGGAGTCGGATTTCTTGCCCTCGGCTACGGCCTTGTAGCTGGCTTCTGGCTGGGCTTTGAGTCTCTCTTCGGGTTTATTCCTAAGCCCTTTGGCCTGTCGCGTCTCTGGCTGGATTTGGCAGGTGTCACCATTTGCGGTCCGGTGTTTGCCCTTGTCATTGACAAAATCCGCGACGACAAAGATGAGTGGGAAAAAAGAGAAGACCATGAGGCAACTTCTGGTTTTATATCTTCTCACCCCACTGCCTTGCTGATGATCGGGTTTCTGACAGTGAGTTTTATTGCTGGCGCTCTTGTCAGCTTTGCAGTTGTGGCCGTACTTTATGCTATTATCGCCATCGGCCTTGGGGTTGGTGAGATAAGGGCAAAAAAAGGGGACGATCATGCTGGATAGATCCCTGATATTTCGCTGGGCCATTCGAGGCATCCTCATTTGGGTATTGGGATGTGGCCTCGCGGTTGCCTTCTGGCTTTATTGGCGCCGCCATATCGGGACAATCCCCGAGTTCCTTTGGATGTCCCGCTTTACCCTGGACGTTTGCGGAATGATTGTCTGTGCTCCAGTGTTTGCTTTTTTGGGCTACGGCATCTGGGACGAGTGGAAAGATTGGTTGAAGGCAAGAAACCCGAAGAATCTTTACTTGTTCTTCATGCGTAGACCATTGGCCAAGATGGCACTTTTTTCTCTGTTGGGTTGCCTTATCGTGGGTATTTTCCTAAGCCTTACGACCTTAGCTGTAATATCGGTTGTTGTTGCTCTGGCTTTGTGGGTATGTATTACCCGTCCAGAGCCCCACCATTAACTCCCTCCTGGGAGTTTTTCTTTCTTGATTTTTCTTCTGTTTTAGATTAGATTAAAGGGAAATGTATGGCCCCATCGTCTAGCCTGGTCTAGGACACCACGCTTTCAATGTGGGAACATGGGTTCAAATCCCATTGGGGCCACATTTTATTGTGCGGCAAATTAAAAAGCCGCCCTTTAATCTTGGTAGTTTTCTGATATAATTAAAAAATAATTTATTAATTTTTTAAAGATAAAAACATGAATGAAAAAATATTATTAATTGGATTAATAACCGTTTTGTTCGCAGGTGTGGCTACTGCGACAGTATTATTTCTTTTTCCATATCAGCCGGATCAATCGCCTCCGGCAGACGAGACGGGTTCGACACAATCCGGAATTCAAGAGGTAATTAATGCTAACAATAAATTTGCTTTTGATTTATATTCCGAATTAAATAAGTCTGAAAATGGAAATATTTTTTATTCTCCGTATAGCATTTCTACTGCTTTAGCGATGACCTATGAAGGCGCGAAAGGACAAACAGCAGATGAGATGAAATCAGTTTTTTATTTTCCGGAAAGCAGTATTTTAAGACCAAATTCTGCGGCTGTTTATAATGGCATTAACGAAGGGGCGAAAGATTACGAATTGAGAACTGGAAATGCTTTATGGGTTCAACAAGATTATCTTCTCCTTGAAGATTATACAAGTAGGGTTGAAAAATATTATGGTGGAAAAGTAGCAAATGTGGATTTTATTCAAGAAACAGAAAAATCAAGACAAACTATCAATAGCTTTATAGAAGAACAGACAAATAATAAGATTGAGGATTTAATTCCTGCCGGACTCCTTAATTCGATGACAAGGCTTGTTTTAACTAATGCAATTTATTTTAAAGGAACCTGGGAATGGGAATTCGATAAATCAAATGCCCGTGAAGAAGATTTTAAAATCACTCCAGATAATGTTGTAAAAACCCCAATGATGTTTATGAATCCTGAAAAAACATCCTTCAATTATGCAGATACAGAAGATTTACAAATCTTAGAATTGCCCTATAAAGGAGATGAGATTTCAATGTTGATATTGTTGCCGACTGAAAACCTTAATACAATAGAGTCCTCTCTGACAGTAGAAAAGATTAATGAGTATAAAGCCCAGATGAAAGAAACGAAATTGGATTCGATATCACTTCCCAAATTCGAGTTCGATACAAAATATTTCATGACAGATACTTTAGGCAACCTGGGAATGCCAACGGCGTTTTCAGGAAATGCCGACTTTTCCGGAATGACTGGCGGAAGAGATTTATTTATCAGTTCGGTTATTCATCAAGCATATGTTAAAGTTGACGAGGAGGGGACGGAGGCAGCAGCTGCAACTACTGTAGGTATGCTCACGAGCGCTATGCCACAAGAAAAAATATTCAGAGCAAATCATCCATTTATATTCCTGATTCAAGAAAAGGAAACTGGAAATATTCTATTTTTAGGCAGGGTTATTAATCCTACTATCTAAGTTACCATCATACACTCTCGACTCTTACCATTTCCTCAATTCGCTCACAAATTGGGTCCAACTAAGCCTCAAGGAGTTCACCATGGATAAGTCATATATTGATATTGCCAAGGCGACCGATATACCAAATAGAAAGGAAAGAACGGTCTATCGGTTTTTTGAAGTTTTACCAGGATTAATAAGCGCCGGTACTTTAATAGGCGTTTCTTTATTCTCCTGGCTTATGCCTTCGTGGGTTGCTGTCTTTATTATTCTTTTTTGTTTTTACTATCTGTTTAAAATTATGTTTCTCGCCATTCATCAGGTGTCCAGCTATGTAAGAATGCGCAGAGCGATAAAAACGGACTGGATTAAGAAGATTAGGAAGATTTCTCGCTGGAAAAAGATATATCACTTGATTGTTCTCCCAACATTTAAGGAGAGTAGAGATGTTATTGAGGAGAGCTTGCAAGCTTTATTGGCCTCGGACTATCCTAAAGACAAGCTTATTGTTATTCTGGGTATGGAAGAAAAAGCAGGGCAAGTTGTTTTGAAAATAGCTGAAGGGATAAAGAAAAAATACAAAAACAAGTTTTTCAAATTCGAGATTACTGTCCACCCGAAAGATGTTGCAGGAGAGATATCGGGGAAGGGGTCTAACTCGGCTTTTGCTGTTAAAGTAGCCAAAGAGCAGATAATAGACAAACTGAAGATTCCTTACAAAGATATTCTGGTTTCAAACTTTGACATTGATACCAAGGTTTACCCACAATACTTTTCTTGCCTGACTTATTACTATCTGACTGTTGATAATCCAGAAAGGGCAAGCTATCAGCCGATCCCTGTTTACAATAACAATATCTGGGATGCCCCGTCTTTTTCAAGGGTGGTTGCTACTTCCAATACTTTTTGGCAAATGGTTCAGCAGGAAAGGTCTGAAAAGCTTACTACCTATTCTACCCATACAATGCCTTTTTCTGCCTGGGTTGAAGTGGGCTATCCCGCAAACGTTGTTTCAGACGACTCAAGGATTTTCTGGAGAGCATATCTTCACTACGACGGCAATTACAGGGTAGTCCCTCTTTACTACCCCGTTTCAATGGACGCTGTTGTGGCAGACAACATTATTAAGACTGCCATAAACCAGTACAAACAGCAGAGAAGATGGGCTTGGGGATGCAATGAGATTCCTTATCTTGTGAACGGCTTTATAAAGAACAAGAAGATTCCTTTAAAAGATAAAATCTCCCATCTATACACTGTTGTAGATGGGTTTTGGTCTTGGGCAACTGCCGCTCTTTTAATCTTTGCTTTGGGCTGGCTTCCTATTGCCCTCGGAGGGTCTAGCTTTAATATCACTGTTTTGTCTTACAACCTGCCAAAACTTACTGGAAACATTATGACATTCTCTCTTTTGGGCCTTGTTGTTTCAGCTATCTTGAGCACATTAATGCTTCCTAAGAAACCAGAGGGCGTAAGTTGGGTAAAGGGCCCGACCTTGTTTTTGCAGTGGATACTTTTGCCTTTTACCTTAATTCTCTTTGGAACTTTTCCGGCTTTAGACGCACAGATACGACTGATGCTGGGACGGTATATGGGGTTTTGGGTGACTGAAAAAGTGAGAAAGTAGCTATTCTAAATGAATCTTTTCTCTGAATTGTTTTACCTTTTCAGAAAGCAAGGGATATTTTTTTAATTCAGGGTCTCGAGACAAAAGATCTTTAGCCAACTGCCTTGTTTTTTCAATCAATGGCAGGTCTTTTAAAGAGTTCATGGCAATATCCGGCAAGCCCCATTGCCTCGTGCCAGATAGGTCTCCCGGACCCCTCAAATCCAAGTCCTTTTCAGCAAGCTTAAACCCGCTGTCATAACTGACTAATGCCTTTAGTCTTTTTCTATTAAGCTGGTCAGGGAATGTGGTCAAAAGAAAGCAGTATGATTGGTGCTCGCTTCTGCCCACTCTTCCCCGGAATTGGTGGAGCTGGGCAAGGCCGAATCTTTCTGCTCCTTCAATCATCATTACAGAGGCGTTGGGAATATCAATGCCGACTTCTACCACGGATGTGGAAACAAGAATATCTGTCTTTTTGCTTTTAAAATCCTTCATTATCTTTTCTTTCTCTTTGCTTTTCATTTTTCCGTGCAGAATCCCCATCCTCAAATCAGGGAAAACTTCTTTTGATAATCTTTCGTATTCAGCTTCCACTGCTTTCACTTCAGACCACCCCAAAACATCCTCTGTCTTTTTTGCTTCAATGCGCGGGCAGATAACAAATACCTGCCTTCCTTTTTTAACTTCTTCCCTGATAAAAAGGTAGGTCTTTTCTCTGTTTTTGGGTTCAATAATTTCTGTGATAATCTTCTTTCTTCCTTTGGGCATCTGGGTTATTAAGGACAAATCTAAGTCTCCGTAAATAGTTAAAGCTAGGGTTCTGGGAATCGGGGTGGCTGTCATTGAAAGAAAATGGGGGATGTTCCCTCCGTTTTGAGCGCAAAGCCTTGCTCTCTGCTCAACTCCGAATCTGTGCTGTTCGTCGACAACCACTAGAGCCAGCTTCCCGAATTTCACTTGCCCCTGGATTAAAGCATGAGTCCCGATTATGACGCTCAGCCTTGTTTCGAGCTTGCCTGTGTACGGGCTTATCTCCCCCCGTATCATCTTTAATATCTTATTCCTTGAAACATCAATAGTGTCTGTTTTTAATTTGTAGGAATATATTCTGTCCTTTTTGCCCGTCAAAAGACCGACAGAGATGTTGAATCTTTTTAGAACGTCAAACACGGTTTTAAAATGCTGGGTAGCCAGAATTTCTGTCGGAGCCATAAAAGCGGTCTGGTATCCTGCTTTGGCTGCGCTTAAGGCAGCTATTGCAGCAACCACTGTTTTTCCTGACCCCACATCTCCCTGGACCAGCCGGTTCATTGGACGAGGTTTTTCCATGTCTTTTAAGGCCTGCCAGGCTGATTTTCTCTGGTCGTCTGTTAGATTAAAAGGCAAAGACTCAACAAAAGTTTTAATTGCCTCAAGCTTTACAGGAATAGCTATTGCTTTTTCCTTAGATATTTTCAATCTTTCTCTTAAAACAAAAAGCTCGATGTAGAAAAGTTCTTCAAAAGCAAACCTTTTTTTAGCTTCTTCTGCGTTTTTTAGAAAATCAGGAAAGTGTATGGCCCACAAAGCTTTTTTTAACGGCATAAACTCTTTTGCAATCTCTTCGGGCAGGGTTTCTGGGATATTCTGTATTTGA
>JAHIEB010000084.1 GCA_018894075.1 Patescibacteria group bacterium
CGTCCGGGCTCAGGTGGATGAGACGGATATCGGAAAAGTAAAATTGAACCAATCCGCGGTCGTAAGCCTCGACGCATATCCGGACATCAAGATCAACGCGGCGGTCGAACACATTTATTACGAATCGCAGACGGTAAATAATGTCACGATATACAATGTGGACATTATTCCCGAAAAAGTCCCGGACTTCTTCCGCTCGGGAATGAACGCGAACATAGATTTCCTGATAGAGAAAAAAGAGAACGCTTTACTGGTCCCGAATGAAGCCGTCCATAAAGATAAAGACGGGAATTATGTATTATTAAGCCAGGGAGCGGGCAAAGAGCCGGTCAGGCAGGCGGTAACGCCGGGTATCTCCGACGACAAAAATACCGAGATCGTCTCAGGATTGGCCGCCGAACAGAAGATAGTATTGAAATCGCAGAAATATGCCCTTCCGAGCGCCGCTTCCGGGACTAATCCGTTCCTGCCTTCAAGGGCTAGAAGCTCGAATAGAAGATGATAGAAATAAAAAATTTGACCAAGACATATTCTATGGGCGCGGCGCAGGTGCATGCGCTCAGCGGCGTCTCTCTAAAGATCGAGGCCGGCGAGTTTGTCGCGATCATGGGTGTCTCCGGTTCGGGAAAATCCACGCTCATGCATCTAATGGGTCTTCTGGACAGGCCTGATTCCGGCTCTTATGTTTTAAGAGGCGTGGCCGTGACAAAACTTTCCGACGATCAACTCGCCGCGACGAGAAACCGCCTCTTCGGTTTTGTATTCCAACAATTCCATTTGCTCCCGAGGATGACCGCTCTCGAGAATGCCGAACTTCCGCTCATCTACGCGGGCAAGCGCCATTTAAAAGATAAAGCGCGCGAAAAAATAGAGGAAGTGGGCCTCGGCGACCGTATGCTGCACCGGCCGAATGAGCTTTCAGGAGGCGAGCAGCAGCGCGTGGCTATCGCGAGATCTCTCGTAAATGAGCCGCTCATAATATTAGCCGACGAGCCGACCGGAAACCTCGACTCAAAAAGCAAAATAGAGATACTCTCAGTCTTAAAACAGCTCAACGAAAAAGGCAAGACAGTCGTCGTCGTCACACACGAAAACGAGATTGCCGAACACGCCAAACGCATAATAAAGATGCGCGACGGGCAGATAATTTCGGACGAGCCCAATTGTAAAGAATCCGGAAAATGCGAAACCAAAACTGACGGAAAACCGGTAGAGGAAGTTCAAAAATTCTCGCGGCAGGCGGAGTTCCTCGATTATTTGCGGCAGGCGGCCGGCGCGATGGCATCGCATAAGATGCGCACTTTTCTTTCGATACTCGGTATTTTGATCGGCGTGGCCGCGGTCATCGCGATGCTCGCATTGGGACAAGGAGCGCAAGAGTCGATATCGAAACAATTATCCTCTTTGGGTTCAAACCTTTTGCTTGTCATGCCCGGCTCGGCGAGGGTCCACGGCGTGTCGATGGGCACGGGCACGATCACTCGTTTTACCTTTCAGGACGTAGCCGCGATCTCTAAAATGCCCGAAGACATCAAACGTATCTATCCCAGCGTCCAGGGCCGGGGCCAGCTTGTCTACGGCAATAAGAACTGGAGCACGTCGATAGAAGGCGACGGCCCCGCTTATGCGGAAACGCGCAACTCTGTTCCTGTCGTCGGCAGGTTCTTCACCGAGGAGGAAGTGAAATTGCGGGATAAAGTCGCGGTAATCGGTTTTACGGTAGCCCGCGAGCTTTTCGGCGACGTGAATCCCGTCGGCAAGACGATAAAAATAAACCTCATCAATTTTAAGGTGATAGGCATCCTGCCGACGAAGGGGGCGAGCGGCTGGCACGACCAGGACGATGTCGTGATTATCCCGGTCACGACCGCGATGTACCGCGTCTTCGGCAAGGAATATCTAGACTCGATATTCGTCGAGGTCAAGTCGCCGGACCTGATAGCCGATACGCAGGACGCGATAACCAAACTTATCATAAAGCAGCACCGCCTCAGCAAAGATAACGAAGATAGTTTCCAGATA
>JAHIEB010000011.1 GCA_018894075.1 Patescibacteria group bacterium
CCCAAGTTCCCGTGTCCATCTCTCCCCAGACATCTGGCCCCATTACCTCCAGGGCGTATGCAGAAAGGGGATGGAAAATGAGGAGTTCGGATGACCCCATCTTGGTCCAGGCGCTGGGGTTGTAGACGGTATTGCTCGCTCTCACCTCGTAGGTTAGGGCTTGCCCGCCTGCTGACAAACAGAAGTTTTTCAGGATTCCGGGAACGATTATGGGAATCACTCCCATTGCTCCGCCGTCTCTTCTGCTGTTTTTGTTCGGAGCCAGCTTTGCGGGCCCGAACGGTAGTTCTCTCCACCATATCTTGCCACCCTGCACCCAGGCGAGTACTTCGCCGTTGGCAGAGATGGCAGCGGTCATGATGAGGCCACTGGGGCCTTTGACATCCTTGGTCAGAGAGACTTCCTCTCTGGCCCGGAAGTCGTAGTACTGAACATCTCTTTTGTTGGGCGGAACAATCAGAGTCCCGCCAGTCGGCTCTGCTCCCAGCAAGAAGCTGGGTACCATCAGCATCAACATCAGTGTCTTCATTCCAAAGCTCCTTGTCTATATTGACTTTTGAAAGATCGCACCCTTCAACACTGAAGAGTTCCTGCCTTTATTCTACTGAATAAATCCGGAAAAGTAAAGTCAAGGGGAGTTATCCACACCCCCTTTGTTATTTTGTTCTTTTGCTTTATGAAGTATAATGGAATAACGATATTAGAAGACTTTCGAAATTTTAATAACTAAAATCATTATTTCATGCTAAAGAATTTTCCAAAGCCCCTTACAGCAGCGCTCTGTTTTTTAATAGGCCTCTGTCTTTTATTCCTAGGAGTGTTTTCAGGCATTTATGCTGGAAAAGAAGTGAACAGGGTGCAGGTAGAAAAATCTGAAGCATTAATAAAGGCCCTGCGGTCTAATCTATTGCCCAATCTTTCTGCTTTCGGACAGATAAAAGAAGTAGTTAATAGAAAGATTGTTTTAAACTATGCAGGGGATACAATGGAGATAATAGCAACCAATGATGCAAGCGTTTCAATCTTATCAACAGCCTCGGACCAGATGCCAAGAAGCATACAATTTACCAGCTTGAGAGCAGGGGACTATGTCACACTATCTTTAGTCATTGAGGAAAATGGAGATATCTTTGCGGACAAAATCACAGTAATGCCTTTTATTAAAAACCAAAATATCTAATTATGAACAAAATACTTCATTCTCTTTTAATAATAATTCTCGTTGTTTTGGCTTTAGCTGGGGGTTTTGTCGGAGGAGTGTATTTTACAAAACAGCAGTATTTAAAAAGCCTCTTGAATTCTAGCGTCATTGCCTCCATTTTTGCTTACGGAGAGGTTGTGAACATATCCGGAAATGTTATAACTCTGCGATATAATGGAGAAGAGCTGAAGATTCCTATTAAAGATGGTGCTTTGATTTATGCCTATGTCGCAGACGACTCTGGAGAATTTATTCAGCAAGAAGTCGGATTGGGGCAGATTAAGAGGGGCGACCGGTTGAATGTAGATATTAGTGTGTTGCCCGCAGGGGACCTGCAGGGAGAGTCTATTACTATTCTGCCTCCAGCGGGTGTTAGATAACATATGAAAAAAACTGCTTTAGCAATATTCTTTATCGTGGCAATTTTAGGACTTGCAGGTTCTGCTCATGCGGCTTGCAATGTGAATTCGATTATAAATACGCTAAAGACCTTACGTGTGGATATAGAGGATTCTAGCGAGTGCGTTAATTACGGTAGCACCATGCGCCAAATAATAGACAAAAGCGTTGTTATAGATATTGCAGATATTGGAGATTGTGTGGGCAAGCTCAGCGTAACAGTGGAGGGGAATGTAGAGACCGAACAGAGCGGATTTGACGTCGTTTATTTTAACCGGCAAATGTTGTTTTCTGGCGATTTTAATTATGGTGGGTGTACGATGATTAAAAAAAGCAAGACCGTGGATATAGATTTAAATCATAGCCTCTCCACTACTTTTACTCTGCTTTATGACACAGTAGATGAAAAATGGCATCAGGATGCTTATGCCGAGGTCGTGAATGTTACATTTGTCCCTGTTGTTGAATGCACCAAAGATTTTGATTGCTTAACCCTGTACTACGGTGGCGACGATCGAGCGAAGGAGCGCGCTCTCAGATGTGATGATATAGGAAATAACGGGGTGATTGATAATCAGGCGCTATTAGTGACCCCGGAGGCGCAATGCAATAAAGCAACTGGCAGGTGTGAGGATCTTCCCGCCGAATGCGGGATAACCGAGCTGGATAATTCAGGAAAATCTGGGTGCGATGGTTTCACCTTTAGAATAGAAAAGCTTTTTAGCAAGGGCTGCAATAATTCTCAATGTCGGGCTAAATCAGGATTGAGCAGTCCGGATGGAGAGACATTTACGTATAATTGCAAAGTGATGAGCAACGGAAGTACTCCTTGCCGCGATGCTGTTGCTACAGATGGTTGCGCTGCGGATAAGCCGTGTTTCTGTCCCGCAAGCTGTTATGCTGAAACGTTAAAACATAAAATTGA
>JAHIEB010000012.1 GCA_018894075.1 Patescibacteria group bacterium
TCGGTTATCTCTATGTCTCCGTGCCCCTGCTCTCTTGCGATTCTTTTTTGGTGTTCAAAATAGCTTTCTGGAATGTCTTCTGACTTTATTACAAATAGTTTGTGAAGCTTGTCTTTTAGAATACCTACTCTTCTCTCTCTTTTTTCTGGATCCTTTGGATTAAAAACCTCATCCAACCTATCCAAATACGCCTCAATCTTTTCTTTGGGTTGTTTATCTACTTTCTCCCCAGCCCTTGTTTCCTGGCGCCTTACGGCACCTTCAACTTCCTTCGATTGGTGTAAATCAGGATATTTCTCTTCTAAAAAATCCTTGGGTTCTCCTTCTCTCATAAATAGTTTAGTAATTATATTCACTTACTCTATCAAAAAACCAGTATGTTAGAAAGAGGGCTTCCGGAAAATACGCTGTGGCTGGACGATTTTCGAACCTTTGAGTGGGAGAAAGTGTTCCCCTCTCCAGAGCTTGCCATTAAAAAAACAAGGCAATTATCGACTCTTATTTAGAATACCTACACAATTCATCTTACTATCCTCGAATTAAACCATTTTTCCTGAAAGTTAACCGCCTTAATGATTTCTTCGTCGCCTATATCTTTAGATCCTTCAGGCATAATTACTAATTTGTCATCATCGTCATCTAACCTATGTACCACAGCTATGCATTTACCGGTAAATTCACTAACGGGCTCATCTACTTCCAATAAGTAAGCATCTATTTCCTCGCCATCCGGAGCTTTTGTATTAGGTACAAAACCATAATTAGTTTCATAAACAAAACCATGTTTTAGATGTTTTGACCCGATATGACGATCTATTTTTATAGTTACGGTTTTGCCCAAAAATATAGACGCATAATTATTACTAATATTGCCATTCATGTTTTGACTTTACCAAAAAACCGCCTCAATTAAAAGACGGCTTTTGATTTTGCGCCCTCAACCGGATTTGAACCGATGTTACATGGATGAGAACCATGCGTCCTAGACCAGACTAGACGATGAGGGCAATTTCTGCTTTAATTTAACATATTTTAGGAACTTTTCAATATCCCGGATATCTCAACAAAATTCAAACCCAGAGCCGTGCTCAAACAAACAGCTGCAATTGTGCTGTACGGATCCCCTTTCTGCCATATAGGAACAGTACTGCCTCGGTAGTTTATCTTAAAACTCATATTCTCATTCATATCGCTTGCCTTAAAGTCAGCATCGGGGCTAAATCCAAAAGCCTGCTTCTTTAAAGGAGATCCTTTTACCATTTCTCTGACAGCCGGAACATCTGCATTGTAAAGCAAATTGGCAGTGCTTAAAACGCCCAGAAACTGGCTGACTGTTTTTAAGTCATCAACCTCGTTTACAACCACAGCGCATATTTCTGCTTTTAACAGGTCTCCTAAAGATTCCAGCTTTTTTGGTTCATCTGTGGTAAACACAAAGAAATCTCGGGTTAAAAGGTCAAAAACATTGGCTGACTTGTCAACCAGGGATTTTACCTTAAACTTCCGGCTTAAAAGCCTATTTATTGTCTGGGAAACAAAAGCCTTATTCTTATCAAATACTACAATTAGCTTTTTTTTCATAAATAGTCGGGCTTTATCTGCCAGTAATCTAATATATATTTTGCCAGCTTTGCGAACAAAGGAGCTGCTGTTGAGCTAGAGCTCTTATTCCCCTTCGGGTTATCCAGCTTTATTATCGCAATGAACCTTGGGTTTAAAGCCGGAGCAAACCCCACAAAACTGTGGATTGTCTTGTCTGGATAATAGCCTGCCTTGTCTATGTACGCAACCTGGGCTGTCCCTGTTTTCCCTGCAATGTAATAACCCTCCACCTTTGCTTTATTGGCAAATCCGTTGTCAACTGCGCTCACCATCATATTGGTGACTGCCCGGGCCGTGCTTTCTGTAATCACCTGCCTGACAGTCTTTGGCTCGGTCTTTAAAGAGTCGCCCAAGCTGTTTTCAATTGCGTCTACGATGTACGGCTTTACTATCTTTCCTTTATTGGCAATAGCAGATATCCCTCTTAAAAACTGCAAAGGGGTCAAGCTAATCCCCTGCCCGTAGCTGGCAGTGGCAAAGGAAATATCCCCTCCTTTTTTCAGGTTGTCGTTCTGCGAGCTTATCTCCCCCTGAAGGTCAACCTCTGTTCTTTCTGAAAAACCGAACTTGTCGAAA
>JAHIEB010000013.1 GCA_018894075.1 Patescibacteria group bacterium
CAAGGAAACTTCGGGTCTATTGACGCAGATCCGGCCGCTGCCCAGAGATACACAGAGTGCAGGCTTTCTGTAATTGGAGAGGATATGCTGAGAGATATTGAAAAAGATACGGTCAAATTCATTGACAACTATGACGGCACAAGGCAGGAGCCCCAAGTTTTGCCTAGCCCTGTTCCTCAATTATTACTGAACGGCTCTTTAGGTATTGCAGTCGGTATGGCAACCTCCATTCCTCCCCACAATTTATCGGAGCTGGTTGACGCCCTCCTGTATTTAATCGAACATCCGAAAGCAGAAACAGAAGATTTGTTCCAGTTTGTCCAAGGGCCCGACTTCCCTACCGGAGGAATTATTTACGACCAGAAAGAAATCATTGAGGCCTATTCCCAGGGAAAGGGTTCTATTATTATGAGGGGCAAGGCAGATATTGTTGATAAAGGAGACAACGCCCAGATAATTATCACAGAGATTCCTTATCAGGTGGCAAAGTCAGATTTGGTTTTACAGATGGCCGACTTGGTTTCTGAAAAAAAAGTGGAAGGGATAAAGGACATCAGGGATCTTTCTGATAGAGAGGGTATGAGAATTATTATAGATATTAAAAGAGGATTTCAGCCCCAGAGAATTTTAAACAGATTGTATAAATTTACTAATCTTCAGAAAACCTTTTATCTGAATATGCTGGCTCTGGTGGACGGACTCCAGCCGAACATCCTCTCCTTAGCCGATGTTTTAAAATACTTCCTAATTCACAGGAAAGAAGTTTTAACAAGAAGGACTCAATATGAACTAAATAAAGCTAAAGAAAGAGCCCATATATTAGAAGGTTTGGTAATTGCCCTAAAGAAGATAGACGCTGTAATTGAGACAATCAAGAAGTCAAAAGACAAAGACGAGGCCAAGGTCAACTTAATAAAGAAGTTCAAGCTGACCGAAAGGCAGGCAGTGGCTATTTTGGAAATGAAGCTTCAGACTCTGGCTGGATTAGAGAGAAAGAAGATAGAGGATGAATTGAAAGAGCTGTTAAACAAGATAAAAGAGTTAGAATTAATTCTTAATAGTCCGGAAAAACTAAAAGGCCTGGTTGAAAAAGACCTTCAAGAAACAAAAGAAAGGTTTGGGGACCCAAGGAGAACAAAAGTGGTCAAGCAAAAACTAGGGGAGATTACAGAGATTGATCTGGTCCCGCTAGAGGAAACTTTAATCACTCTGACCCAGGGGGGGTATATAAAGAGAATCAACCCAGCTACATATAAGATGCAAAAGAGAGGGGGCAAGGGAATGGTTGGAATGAAGACAATGGGAGACGATATTGTCGAGCATTTCGTTTCTGCCTCAACACACGATAATTTGATGTTTTTCACTGATTCGGGAAAGCTGTTTCAGACCCAGGCCTATGAGATACCGGAAGGAACAAGAGTGGCCAGAGGCAGGGGGTTGCTTAATTTTCTTGAAGTTTCAAACACTGATAAGGTTTTAGCTTTGATTCCTAATAAAAAGGAAGATGTTTTTAAATACCTTGTCATGGTGACAAAAGACGGGAAGATAAAGAAAACCGAGATTGATGAGTTCAAGCATGTAAGAAAATCAGGCATTATTGCCATTAATCTGACCAAGGGGGATGTATTGAGAAAAGTTGTTAAAACAACAGGAGAAGACGATATTGTATTAACAACCAAGAAGGGCATTTCTATAAGATTTAAAGAGAAAGACGCTCGGCCTATGGGAAGAGCTGCAGCTGGAGTCAAAGGCATAAGCTTAAAAAAAGGAGACGAGGTTATTGGAATGGATGTTATACCAAAGCAAGCTTTAGATAAAAAGCAGTTTCTCTTGGTTGTGATGGACAAAGGATATGGAAAGAGGACAGACGTTTCCCAGTACAGGATACAGGGCAGGGGCGGGTCTGGAATAAAAGCCGCTCAAATTACCTCTAAGACAGGAGAGCTCATAATGGCTCAGGTCTTAGACGGAGAAGAAGAGGACTTGATTGTCATCTCCAGAAAGGGAAATGTTATTAAGACCGCGATAAACTCAATCTCTATTTTAGGGAGAGCAACCCAGGGAGTAAGAATAATGCGACTTGACGAAGAGGACAAGGTGGCGTCAGGGGCTTGCATATAATATCTCAAATCCTATATAATTACTATAATGAAAAGAGGCACAGCTATTTCTTATCTGGTTTCTTTGGGACTGACTTTTAGCTCCTCTGCTTTGGCGGCAATTAAAAATCCCATAAACTCTGCTAACTTTTCAGACCTATTAACGAAAATTGCGGATGGAGTTTTGACAATAGCCATAGGTATAGCCCCTATAATGATTGTTGTCGGCGCTTTTTATTTTGTTACTGCCGGAGGAAATGCGGAGAGGGTTAAAACTGGCAAGGATATTCTTTTGTATGCTATAATAGGTTTAGTAATAGCAGCTGGCGCCAAAGGTCTTATTTTATGGCTTAAAGGTATTATTTAAAATACATGAAGACAATAAAAATCATATCAATAACCTCTTCCGTATTATTAGTAGCAGTCCCGCTGACTGCGCTAGCCCAAGGCGGCCTCCCTTTTCAGGGCGCCCTTGATAAGATTCTTGCGGGCTTGCAGTTAATATTATATTCAGCCGCAGCTATTATGATTGTTGTTGCTGCTTTTCAGTTCTTAAACGCAGGCGGGGATGCGAATAAAGTATCTGGGGCAAAGATGAATTTAGTTTATGCGATTGTGGCCATAATAATTGCAGCTTCGGCAGGGGCAATTAAAGACTGGGCAATGACTCTTAAGTAACAATTAAAAGGTCGTATAAAAAAGAAAACTTATGAAGAAAAACATACTATCAATTGGAGTCGCTGTTCTATCCTTAGCTATTCCAGCCGTTGCAATGGCTCAGGGAAACATCCTTGTCGATGTATTGAACAGCGTGCAGACCGCCCTTTTGGCAATCTTTTTAGCAGCAGCAGCCATATTCATTATTATCGGAGCTTTCCAGTTTTTGACAGGCGGAGGCGATGCCACGAAGGTTAAAGAAGCCAGAGATAAGGTCCTATACGCTCTTATCGCAGTGGTTGTGGCTTTTGCGGCAACGGGATTGGTCGCTTTAGCTAAGAGCTTTGTTAAATAAGGATAATTCCTATACCTCTTAAAAAGCGCGGGTTTGTCCCGCGTTTTTTGTTGAAATTAAGCTGACTTTTTAGTATAGTATATTCATGCCGCGGTGGTGAAATTGGCATACACGCATGCCTTAGGAGCATGTCTCGCAAGAGGTGTGGGTTCGACTCCCACCCGCGGCACTTGCCTTATCCCTCTTGGACAGATATTCCTTTCACAGGCTTTGAGTCTGTTTTAGGGAACTTTATGTATAGTAAGCCTTTATTAAATTCAGCCTGCACTTTTGTTCCGTCAATGTTCTCTGGCAGTATTATCTTTCTTGAGAAAGGGCCCCAATAGCATTCTTTGTAGAAATAGTTTTTTTCTCCTTCGTCAGGACTTGGCCGACAACCTTTAATGACAAGCATATCTTTATCCACCTGAATATCAATATCCTTTGCGTTTAATCCGGCGACCGTAGACAGAACTACAAAATCCGTGGCAGTCTCGTAGACATCGACAGTAAGCTCTCCTTCTGATTTTAATACTTCCTCTGAAAATTGCTCTTCAGATAATCCGTCTTTTATCTTCACTTTTTTGGTTGGTGTCATATTTTGCAAACGCTTTTCATTTTTTTAAGTTTTATGAAAGCTATTGTGATGAATATAGTCAGGGAGATCAGGATTGCAACCGGAATAAGCAACTTTAATGGACCTTCAATCTCTATTATAGAGAAATTGTATAATCCATGCAAGAAAGCGGCGATTACTAACCCGATAGTTACAAAGACTATTTTTATCTTGGGCCTGCAGATTGCAAGAGCAAGAAAGTATCCGACAAGGCCCGAGCATAAAGCATGCAGGAAAGTGGCTCCAACAAACCTA
>JAHIEB010000014.1 GCA_018894075.1 Patescibacteria group bacterium
ACAGCCTCTCGGCTGTTTAAATCAATCCCATCTTCTCTTTCACTTCCTGAAGCGTAATTTCAGCTATTCTCTGCGCTTTGTCCTTTCCTCTGGTCAGTATCTCCTTTATATACACCTCTCTTTGAGCCATTTCTTTCTGTTTCTTCCGGAACGGCTCCAGGAACTCTATGACCAGATCAGCCAAGGATTTCTTTAGAGCGGCGTACCCTTCGCCCTTGAAAGCTTTTTCCACCTCTTTTATGGGTTTATCAGATAGCAGGCTGTAGATTGTCAGGAGATTGGATATGCCCGGCTTTTTGATGGGGTCAAACTTTATTCCCTTTCCAGAGTCTGTGGTGGCAGACATTATTTTCTTTTTAATTGACTCTGGGTCTTCAAACAAAGAAATGTAGCTTTGAGAAGAGTCAGTCTTTGACATCTTCTTTTTGGGGTCAGTCAGAGACATTATTTTCGCTCCCTGCTTTGGGAGTATGTCTTTTGGCTCAACGAATGTTTTCCCGAACTTTTGGTTAAACTTCCTAGCCAAGGTTCTGGCTAATTCTACATGCTGGGTTTGGTCTCTGCCTACCGGCACTCCCTCTGACTTGTATAAAAGGATGTCAGATGCCATTAAAACAGGGTAGTCTAATAATCCTGCATTTATATTGCTTTTGAACTTCTTTGCCTTGTCTTTGTACTGGGTCATTCTTTCAAGTTCTGAAAGCGGGCATATTGTATTTAAGAGCCAGGCCAGCTCTGTATGCTCCTTTATGTGCGACTGGACAAAGATGGTTACTTTTTCAGGATCTAATCCTGCGGCAATGTACGAGATTACCTTTTCTATTATTGATTTTTGCAGGGTTTTGGGATTATATGGGACGGTCAGAGAATGCAAGTCAGCAACAAAGAATATGCATTCATTCTCATTCTGGAGAGAAATCCATTGTTTTAGGGCGCCTAGGTAATTTCCCAGATGAATTTCTCCTGTTGGCTGTATTCCGGATAGTATTCTCATATTTTTGTATTATACCTCAATAACGACCGGCAAGACCATAGGCCTTCTCTGGGTTTTTGAGTGGAGGAATTCTCCAACTTTGTTTCTTATTTCGTCCTTGATATATACCCAATTTATGGCCCCTCCGGCAATAGCCGCCTTGTCTACAATGTCTATTACCCTTCTTCTTGTCTGGGCAAGCAAGTCTTTGGATTCTCTTAAATAGACGAATCCTCGGGAGATAATATCAGGAGACCCTCTTACTCTGCCTGTCTGGCGGTCTACAACAGCGACAATGACAAACATGCCGTCATTTGAAAGCATCTGTCTGTCTCTTAAAACAACCTCTCCCACGTCTCCGACTCCAAGCCCGTCAACAAAGATATAGTTGGTGGGGACTTTCTCTTTCAAGACTTTAACTCCGGAGGAAGAGAATTCAGTAATTGTTCCGTTATCAGGAATATATATGTTGTTTTTAGTCATTCCTGCTTTGTTTGCAATCTTGGCCGCTTCTTTTAACATAAAGTGGTTTGCATATACGGGCATAAAGTAGTCTGGCCTAATATCTTTGATTATTTTCTCCATATCAAAGATATTACTATGGCCTGAAATATGCACATCCATTACCTCTCCGTGAATAATATTGTCTGACAGTCTGTAGAGATTATCCTTTAATCTTTGGATGGCTCGTTCGTTTCCGGGGATAATTGAAGAGGAAAAGACAATTGTGTCTATTTTTTTAACCTTTATATATCTATGGTTGCCTGTGGCGATTCTGGGCAAAACAGCCATTTCTTCTCCTTGTCCTCCTGTGCAGACAACGATTATCTTGTTTTCAGGATATTCGTGAATTCTTTCTATCGGGATAATTACCTCCTTCATTGACCTTATATACCCGAGCTCTTTGGCTATCTCTACGTTAAGCTTCATAGAGTGCCCGTCAATGGCTACTTTTTTGTTAATCTTGCTTGCAAACTCCAGAATTTGGCTTACCCTCTGGATCTGGGAGGAAAAAGTGGCGATTATTATTCTGCCCGGGGCGTTCAAAATCAGCTGCTGGAGATTATTGACCATTTCTTCCTCTGTCACCGGCAGTTCCCCGTTTACTGCTCCCAAAGACTCAAGCATTAAGACGGTGGGCCTTTTTAGTTTAGCTAGATGGGTGTAATCTATTTCTTTTCTTCCAACAGGCTTTCTCTCAATAGTCCAGTCGCCTGGGTGAACAACTGTCACGGGAGGAACCTGTATTATTGTTCCAACAGAGTCCATAATGGCGTGGTCAATCTGGAAGAAGCTTATCTGGAAAGCTCCGAGAGTCAATTTGTCTTTCAAGTCTTTAATGTAATTAATTCTCAACTTCTTTGAGCTTCCCCTTCTCGCCTCCTCCTGCCTTCTTTTAATCATTTCAATTGTTAAAGGTCTGCCTATAATCAAAGGGTTGCCGAGTTTAGGTAAAAGAATGTGGGCGGCTCCGATGTGGTCTAAGTGTCCGTGGGAGAATATGACAGCTTTAATGTTCTTCTCTTTTCCCTTTAAGTACTCGGTGTTGGGTATGACATAATCCACCCCGGGCATGTCTTCCTCTGGAAACTGGATTCCCATATCCAGTATTACAATATCCTTGCCGTATTCAAATACGGTCATGTTTCTTCCGACCTCCTCGCATCCACCCAGAGGGATGACGCGCAGAGATTCTGCTTTTGATTTTTGCATCATATTAGTTTAGTTATTTATGTGCCGAGGGGGGGAGTTGAACCCCCACGCCTTTGAGGGCACAGCGACCTGAACGCTGCGTGTCTGCCAATTTCACCACCTCGGCAAGCTTTATGCTTTTAGGAAGCTTAAGTCTTCAGGTAAAGATTTTAACGGCTCTTCAAATCTTATTTCTGGAATTTGTTTGTAATTCTTGTTTTTAACCCAGCCATTTTTTGTGTAGTAATAACAGGCACCCCCTAATCTCTCAAAGAGAGAGTAATCGCTCTTGCAGTCTTTATATCTCCAATCCCCGGTTTTTAATTCAAGGTTAGAGGCGTTAATAGTGATATGCCCGTATCCCGAAGGAATGATTATTGATTCGCCCTTTTTGGCAAAAACAGCGTAAACGTCTTCAATCAGTTCATTTCCTTTTTGCATCAGGTAAATAGCTTCCCCTTCAAGAACAGTATATGTTTCCTGAAAAGAACCGATATGCACATGTCCCTTTGTTTTGACAAACTCCTTTCCCAGATTAAACGGGGGTAAAACAGTGACGCTGTATTTGAAATCACCTTCATTAATTACATCGCCATACATAAAATACAGCTCTCTGTCTGGAGCGGTCTTTAACCACTCTTGGTCAAAAACCACTTTTTTAATATCTGAAAGCAGGCGCACCCTTGATTTTCTGTCTTTTAAGTTTATTTCCATGCTCTTTTTGTTTTAATAAACCAGGTTTCTATATTAGCGAATCTTTTTGATGGGTCAACCAGCTTCTCTGCATCCACACCTTTTATGGCAGTAGATATTGAGTAAAGATATGCTGAATTGTACAGGAATATGGCTGGAGCGTCAGCAATTATGAGGATTTGGATTTGCTCGTAGCACTCTCCCTCCCTTTCTTTGTCTAAAGTTTCTCTGGCCTCTTTTAATAGAGAATCCACCTTGTCATTGCTATAGACAGCTAAATTAAGTCCAGGGTCTATCTTTTGGCTGGAATGCCAGAAGGGATAGAGGTCCGGCTCTATTCCCAGTGCTTCTCCGTAGAGCAATGCTTCATACTCCCTGCTCTTTATAATCGGTTTTAAGTCCTGAATGTTTAAAGCCCTTATGCTTGTTGAAATTCCGGCTTTTTCCCACTGCCCCTTTAATATTTCGGCTGTTTTTACCATCATTGTCTGGTTAACGGTGGTAATTTCAATGCTTAAGGGCAAGGTGTTTTGAGCTGGTGGCGTGCACATTTCATTTAATTTGGCTCTGGTTGATTTGCCGACAGAGCCCCAGTATTGAGAATCTAGCTCCGGGAGGTACTTTTTCTGTAATTTAGTGACAGCATCCTTGGTTGCTGAGCCGAAATATCCTGTCACATCTCCCTGGTAAACTTCAGGGTCAGACAATAGGCATTTTTGCAATTCAGTCACTTCATTTCCCGTAGACCCTGTTTTTAAGGTAGACTTAAACTGGAAGGCAGGCTTTTTGTCAATGTTTTTTACCCTAAAGCCCTCTTCGTTCCTGATAAATCCTGCCGAATCCAGGAGATTTTCAGCTTCTTCTAAGTCATAAACAGGGGGGACAGAAGGGTCATATCCAAAGAATTCCGGCAAAACGGGGGAGTCGGCAATGCTCAAGCTGTCAGTATTGTACTTCTTCAGCAACGAAGATGTCAGCTGGTTGATCAAATCCTGTTTATCTGTGGCATAATTCAAGGCATCTCTGACCTTTTTGGGGAATAAATCGGTCATCTGGTTGTTTAAGAAAACGGCAAAATATCTCGGAGCTGAAAAAGAGTAAGTTGTAAATCCTCTTGGAAGGTTGTTGTCTAAAAGTAGGGTGGAGGAAAAGCTGTCTATTTCTCTTCTGCTGGCCGCTTTAGCTAATTCGTCTTTGCCTTCAAAGAATTTAAAAACTATCTCCCCTATGTTCGTTTCTTTCTGGTAATAATTGTTGTTTGCCTTTAAGGTTAAGGAGTTTATGAAACCTGTGTCCGTTTGTCTTATGGAATAAAACTTGTATGGCCCCGATCCGACCGGCTGAAGATTATAAAAAGACAAAGCAAAGTTTTCAGGCAGAATGCTCTCCCAAATATGCTTTGGGATAATCTTTAGAGTGCAGTTTTCCAAAAAAGAGTTGTATGAGCTTTTCAGTTTTAACCTGAATGTTTTTTCAGATGTTATCTCGCTGTCTACTTCCAGCCAGTTAGCCCTTAAAGGACTCTTGTAATCTGAATTCTG
>JAHIEB010000015.1 GCA_018894075.1 Patescibacteria group bacterium
AGCAAAAACAATTCTATCTGTATCAGTCAAAGCCGGAGCAGAAGGAACAGGATTAATATCTGTTTCTGACCTTGGGGTAATAAGCGAGGCAGGGGATTTGGCAGTCAGCTTGACTCCAGCCAGCTATATAATAACTCCTGTCCCTGCCCTTATTGAAGAACAACCAAAAGAGGAAGAGCCACTTACCGAAGACGAGGTTTTAAGCCAGGATATAGTGTTAAATGAGGTGTTTGAGGATGTTGGAAAGGATGTTCTTGTCGCAGGAGTTTCAGGTCCCTTAAAATCTATTACAAACGCTGTATCTTTAGTGGATATTCTGGTTTTAATAGTTATTCTTCTGGTGTTATTGAGAGAGTGGTTGCTGCACAAGGAAAGAAAGGGGATGTAGTTTGTCTTGGTTTTTCCTTTGATAAAACCCGAGTTTTGTGATAGAATTCTGATTGTCCGGGGACTTAGTTCAATGGCTAGAATAACGGTCTCCAAAACCGTTGATGGGGGTTCGACTCCCTCAGTCCCCGCACAATTGTGCTAGCATTAATGTATGACGAAAAAGATAGACGAAAAGAATCTTGCATACTATAAGACATCAATTAATGATCTGATTCTTTTTGCTGTTTATTCTGTCATTTCCAGCAAGGAAGACTGCGGATTTGAAAAGCTTGTAAATGAATCTTTTATGCTGTTTCCTCATGTATTCGGATTCTTGAAATATCCGCAGTGGCCAGACACAAGAAAGCTGGACAGGCCATTAAGAAGCTTAAGGTCGTGCCGGCTTATCACCGGTAGCCCCAAGAATAACTTTCTTTTAACTAAGGAGGGTAAAGAAAAAGCTGAATCTGTGGCTAAAACACTAAGACAAGGCAAATTATTATGAGTTTAGTCAATTTTCTAGTTGAAGAAGGATGGATTAAATCGGATTCTATTAAAGAGGCCTTTAAAAAGATAAAGAGGAAGGACTTTTTGCCAGAGGCCTCAAAAGATTTGGCTGAGATAAACGAGGCTCTGCCAATAGGGCAGAACCAGACAATTTCCCAGCCCGCAGTAGTTGCTTTTATGTTAGAGGAGCTTCAGGCAAAGAAAGGGGATAAGATATTGGATATTGGCTCTGGGTCTGGCTGGACAACAGCCCTGCTATCCCATATTGCAGGAGATAAAGTGTTTGCTATAGAGATCGTCCCTGAATTAAAGGAATTCGGGCAGGAGAATGTAAAAAAGTACGGCTTAAAAGCCAAATTCATTTTAGGCAACGGAAAAGAGGGTTTACCATCAGAGGCTCCCTTTGACAGGATATTGGCTTCAGCTACAGGCAATGAGATTCCTCCAGCTTGGAAAGAGCAGTTAAAAGTGGGGGGAAAGATTGTTGCTCCAATCGGAAACTCAATTAAGACGTTATTAAAGAAATCAAATACTGAATTTGAGGAAATAGACCATCCTGGATTCGTATTTGTGCCTTTGCTGTAATGGAGAGAAATTTCATAATATCATTAGCCTGTCTTCTAGTGTTTGTATTTGCTGTTTTTCTATGGAGCAGTATGTATCTGCCCTTGGATTTAAGGACTAATAAGATGGTTGGCTTTAGCATAGAAAAAGGAGAGGGGGCAAAGCAGATATCTGTTAAATTAAAAGAGCAGGGGATTATACGTTTTTCCTCTGCCTTTAGAATATATGCTTTGTTCTCTGGTTCGTCCCACATCCTACAGGCAGGAGAATATAATCTGTCGCCCTCATTAAGTGCTTCAGAGATTGTAATAAAAATGACTTCAGGAGACGTAGTGCGCGAGAGGATTACCATACCAGAGGGATGGGACATCAAGAAAATTGGCCAATACTTTGAGCGGGAGGAAATATGCACCCAGCAGGAATTTGAGGAACTTTTAAAAGAAGACTTCAGCCAAGGGATAAGCATATTATCTGAAAAGCCCGGCTCCTTGGAGGGTTATCTGTTTCCTGAGACATATGAATTCGCCAAAGGAGTTTCAGCCAGAATTATTGTAAAAAAGATGCTTTCTACTTTAGATGAGGAATTCACCCTTGAAATGAGAGAAGAAGTCAAAGCGCAGGGCCGCAGCATTGACGATGTAATCATCCTTGCCTCTATAATTGAAAAAGAGGTGAAATCTTTGGAGGATAAGAAAATCGTTTCCGGCGTGTTGCAGAAACGAATGGAAATGGGAATGCTTCTTCAGGTTGACGCAACTATAGTATATATGACAGGCAGAAGCCCTGTTTTGTACGCAGACCTTAAAATAGACTCCCCCTACAACACGTATATGTATAAGGGATTGCCCGCCCGCCCCATTTCCAGCCCGGGGATAGACAGCATAATAGCAGCCATATATCCCACTGAAAGCAATTATCTTTATTACATTTCAGCTCCTGATGGCAGAACTATTTTTAGCAAGACCTTGGGTGAACACAATGCGGCTGTGAGGAAGTATTTAAGGTAAAAGAAAACCCTACAGGTTAGTGTAGGGCATTTTCGGTCAGTATGAGGTGATGGCTGTTAGCTCGTCATTCCCCCAGAATTCGTTTACATCGCGGAAGGCCCACCCTCTCCAGTCGCGCTCTTTGGAATGGCGGAGGTAGAGGACGTACTGTCGCCCTTTGTGTTCGATGACGCTACCGGCAAAGTTAATGCAGGTAATGCCCTTGACGGCCCTTAGCCATCCCAGAATGCTGAATTCTCCCAGTTCCTGCCAGTCTTTGAGTAATGCGCCAAAAAGCCGGATGCCGTGCAGGAGGTATCTTTGTGCATACAACCTGCTGATTCGGACTCGGCCGGATTCGTGCTTTTCCGTTTGGTCCTTGGGCCAGAATTCAAGCTTCCCTACATCCACCCAACCCAGCGAATCAGCCCTCTGGTCGGTTTGTCCATGGCCGATCGCCCAGCCATCCATAAGGAAGTCAGAAGCTTGAGGGACAGGGCAGGGAAGAATCATGTTGGGAGCGAGTATCCCTCCATTGTTGAGGAACTGCGACAAATGCCTCTCAAACCTTCTTGGGTCAGCGTGGATAATGTCCGCTGCTTCTTGAGGAATTGTGGCTGTAGACTTCGCCATTGCCGATACTAAAAGAAGCTCCAAATCTGTCATTGCTTTCTCCTTTTGAGTTTTGAAGGAACATCCTTCTTTTCTCTGATTCTTGCGTATTTTCTCTAATTTGTCAATTGCTATTGACAAATGCAGTGTAATGAATATAATGGAGGAAATTAAAGTTTTTCTATAGACAGCAGGCATATATAAGACCTGCCGAGGAAATAATCTCTTTTTTAGGGATATTTGTCTGTGGAAACACAGATTTTTAATTATGCCATTAACAAAAGAACAAAAATCAAAAGCAATAGCGGAATTGGAGAAAAGCCTGAAAGACCAGAAATCAATGGTTTTCATTGATTTCTCCAAGGTTAATTCAAAAGATATTTTCAGTTTAAGGCAAAAGCTTAGGCAGGCAGGATGCGTAATGAAAGTTGCTAAAAAGACCCTGCTCGCAAAGGCTTTCGGCAAAGATGACGCATTGTGGCTGAAGGCCAAGGAAAGCATTCCAGGACAGCTGGCTATTATATTCGGAATAGAGGATGAGATAGCTCCAGCCAAGATTACCCAGCAGTTTTTAAAACAGGCAGAGAATATAAAGATATTGGGAGGCATATTTGAGAGCAGATTCGTAGACAAGGCAGAGGTTGTGGTCTTATCAGCCATTCCTTCAAAAGAGGAGTCGCTGTCAAGGCTGGTTCGAACCCTGCAAAACCCGATGTCCGGCTTATTGTCTGTTCTTCAGGGAAACATCCGAGGGTTATTACAAGTGTTAAGTTCAATTAATAAATAATTAATAAAAATATATGGCAGAAGAAAAAATTGAGGTTCCTGCTAAATTCAAGGATTTAGTGGAATCCATAGAGAAGTTGTCGGTTGTCGACCTTGCCGAATTAGTTAAGGTCCTAGAGATCAAATTCGGCGTGTCAGCTCAAGCCCCAGTAATGGCGTCTCAAGCAGGAGCTCCAGCAGAAGCTGTTGAAGAGAAGACCTCTTTCAACGTTATACTGACAGCAGTAGGGGACAAGAAGATTGATGTAATTAAGGTTGTCAGAGACGTGACAGCAAAAGGCCTTAAAGAGTCAAAAGATCTTGTTGATGCGGTAGCTACTGGACAGCAATTAGTAAAAGAGAACGCAAAGAAAGAAGAGGCTGAAGAGATAAAGAAGAAGTTTGAGACAGCCGGAGCGAAAGCAGAATTAAAGTAAGGCAAAGAACCGCGGAAACGCGGTTTTTGCGTACATATTGACAACCACTGTTGTTATGGTATAGTTAAGTTATCCTGCTAAGGCGTGTCTGCAAGATGGACTTGTAGCATAACCAAACAAGGCAGGGAAAGGACTTTGATATGAGGATATGGCTGAAGCAAGGATCGGACATACAGGAAAGGATGGGGTTCAAGGTGGCGCAGCAAGGCCCCTTCTGGTACGTAGAATGTGGGTCCGTCTTTGACCCGACGAACATCCATGTCTGCACGCCAGATCTGTGGGTGTGGGACGTGCCACAAGAGCACATCTGGTTCGTCACGGAACGCATGGAGGTTCATCCGAGGAGATTACCGGACGGGCTCTATGTGAAAATCGAGGCCAACCACATCAACTCTAAGGCACTGGTCATAACTGACCTTGCCTCTTCTGGCGTGCATTTTCAGCGTTTGCTCGCCAGAGCCAGCCACCCCATGATCCTGCACGATTTCATACTAGAGATCTTAACGGGGGTAATTCCTCCGGCCTGCGTTTTCGCCTTCACCTCCAAGAAGTAGCAGCATGCCCCTGTGTCAAGGATGACGCTGGGGCTTTTCTATTTCCGCTAGATAAAGTAATTGACAGAGTTAAATAAAAAGTGTATAAAAAGCGCAGAACCTTGTTTTTAAAATAGGAGAAGGAAAATGCTAAGAGGTCCGGTGGTCTCAATAGTTTTGGCACTTGCTTTTTATCCCGCGGTAATCACGACGTTCTTTGTCGTGGCATTCACCTCGTGGATGCCGGTCCTCGTGTTTTTTGCCGCATGGATCGGGTGGGCGCTGATCGTTCTTGCGATATATATCGGCCACTCGCTTCGGTTGAAGAGAGCCTAAGTCCGAGCCCCAAGATAGAGATGTCTTGGGGCTGTTTATTTGCTTGCAATTATTTGTCATTCTGGTAAATTGATTAAAAGTTCTTTATTTACAGAAAGGAGATTTCTATGTACCCGTCTGAATCTGACAGGAAAATCAGGAGATGGGGTCTGGGTCTTGATGACCAGGAAGCGATTGCTCTGCTTGAGAGCCTGCTGAGAACGTGTGAGAGCGAGGATGAATTGCGCCGAGAAATCGTTTTCATATTCGGCGGGCCAATGATTTTGGTGGGATGGGAAGAAAACGCAAAATGGGTTTCCATCACCTTTCAAACCGGGAGAAATATCTCTGCTTCGGCATAGCTTCGGCTATGCCTCTTTTATTGCTTCAAGATTGCAGAAATGATAGAATGTATAAACGTGGACGGTTGGCTCAGTGGTAGAGCACTTCGTTCACATCGAAGGGGTCGCAGGTTCGAATCCTGCACCGTCCACTGGGTTTGATTTTTATGGTTAATATATACATTTTTTCGTGGCTGTCCTGGCATTTCCTTGAAGTCCCTGTTTTTTTGCTTGGAGTGTGGAAAAACTATATTCTCTGCAGCGCAAACTTTTTCTCCACTCCTCTGCTTTTATCCACTTTGTTCGCTCCGTGGAGGAGGTATAAGTGGAACTATGCTACCAGCGGATTTAATATCGGGATGGTTTTTGAAACTTTGCTTTCAAACCTTATCTCAAGAATACTGGGTGCTGTTGTCAGGCTGGCTCTGATTGTAATCGGTGTCTTTTTCCAACTCATTGTTTTAATAGCCGGCTTTTTAATTATTTTGCTCTGGTTTTTTCTGCCCCTTATTTGTTTGGCAGGCTTTTTAATAAGCATGGGATTAATTTAGTATGTTTAATAACCAAAAAGCAGAGATATTCAATTCGGTTTCAAGCTCTGATTTTCCCTTATTCAGGTATGCAAAAAAAGCAAGCGATGTTTGTATAACCCTTTTTATCCTATCTGTCCTTTATTTAGGATACTCGCTCATATCAAGGGTTTCTTTTGACAGTGCTTTGAGATTAAATATCTTTTTCTTTGTTTTAACTGCCGTATTCTGGGAAATCCATCTCTTTTTTGAGAATTCTATAAAGAAACCTCAACTACCAAAGAAGCTGGCTGATGTTTCAAGAGAAGACAACCTGGCCGAGTTTTTAACCCTTGAATCAGCCAAGATCGTTTCTGGAGCATTAAAGTTCTGCAGAAGAAAGAAAATCTCGGAAGTTTCAAGCATTAATTTGCTGTATTCTGCTTTAAGCTCAAGCTTTCAGACAAAGTATATTTTTAACAGGCTGGGGCTTGAGATTGAGAGGGTGCAGGATTTGCTAAAAAACTCTTTGGAAAAGTCTGCTAGGGGAGAAAGCACCGCCAATGTTTTTTCTGAAGACTTTAATTCTGCAATGTCTGTGGCCTTAGCTACAGCTAAAGCCCGATTGCACGAGAGAATTGAAGCTCGAGATATTCTGGTTGGCATATCAGGGGCAGAGTTTTTCAAGCAGATATTGATTGAGGCCTCGCTAAAAGAAGATGATTTTGCCAATTTGAGCGTCTGGTATGACTATTTAGAGAAGAAAATTGAAAACAGAAAGCAGTTTTGGTCAAAAGACAATCTGGCAATGAACGGATCTATCGGAAAGGATTGGGCCGCAGGATATACTGTCACCTTAGATCAGTATTCCACTGACCTGACAAAATACATCAGGAGATGGTTCTACAAGGCAATAATCGGGCACGAGAAAGCCCTGGAAAGGCTTCAGGAAGCACTTTGCAGACCGCAGATGAATAATGCTTTGATTGTGGGAGACCCTGGCACAGGGAGAGAAAGCATTATTGAGGGCTTGGCCAGAAGAGTGTTTTTAGGCAAGAGCTTAGAAGAGATAAATTACCACAGGGTAATTGAGCTTGATATGTCAGGGCTTTTATCCCAGGTTAAAACAGAAGATGAGACAACTTTTGTTTTAGACAAGATTTTCTCTGAAGTGGTGTCAGCTGGCAATGTCATTCTAGTTATAAAGGACTTCCATAATTATGTGGGCCTGGAAATAAACCAGCCAGGTATGGTGGATATTTCCGGGATTCTGTCCAAATACTTAAGCATATTCGGGTTTAAGTTTGTAGGCATTACAGATTATACCGGACTTCACGAGAGGATTGAAAAGAACCCCGCCCTGCTCTCAATGTTTGAAAAGATTGAGGTTTCAGAGATTACAGAAGCTGAAACAATTAGGATTCTGCAAAACAGGGCTCTGGAATTAGAGCAAAAATACAAGCTTTTCATTATTTATCCTTCAATAAGAGAGCTTGTCAATTTGGCTGCAAAATATATTCCAAACCAGCCTTTTCCCAAAAAAGCCATAAACATACTTGAAGATGTCGCTATTTATGTTGCAAGGTCAGTTAAGGCAAAGGTCGTTCTGCCAGAGCATGTGGCAAA
>JAHIEB010000016.1 GCA_018894075.1 Patescibacteria group bacterium
GATTTTACTTACAAAGGAGTTTACCAGACAGAGCAGGTAGTTGCCCAGATAGAGGCTGTTAAGGATTCTTTGGGACAAGACTATTCCGGCTATATGCTGTGGAATGCATATAATAATTATCATACAGACAGCCTCAGCCATTGACAAAACTTCTTATATAACTATAATAAAAGGAGATACTCTAAAAAAGTGCCTTATTTTCTATAATTCTAAATTTTAATTGCCCAACCGTTTTTTTGAGCCAGGTTGGGTTCACCCTAAGGATTTAGGGTTTTTGTGTTTTTAACTATTAAGATTTGTTGGTATGGAAGACCAAATAATAAAGAATTTTTCTAAATCTAAAATATCTTTCCACCTACCTAATCTGCTAAATCTCCAACAGCAGGCCTGGAATGATTTCTGGGATGTAAGAGTGAAGGAGTTGTTAGATGAAATATCTCCCATTACCGATTACACTGGCAAAGAGTTTCAGCTTTGGTTTTTGGACTACAAGCTAGACAAGCCAAACTACAAATCTAGTCTGGAGGCAAAGCAAAACAACGATTCCCTAGAAGCTCCTTTGAGGGCCAAGGTCAAGCTGGTCAATCTTAAAACAAAAGAAATAAAAGAGCAGGAAGTGTTTTTAGCTGATTTTCCCCTTATGACAGAAAGAGGGACCTTTGTTTTAAATGGAGTGGAAAGAGTGGTTGTTTCTCAATTAATCCGTTCTCCCGGAGCCTTTTTTACTTCAAGATCAATAAGGGGCAGAAACTATTTTGGAGCAAAGATAATCCCAAACAGAGGAGCTTGGCTGGAGTTTGAAACAGAAGAGTCAGGTTTTATCGGAGTCAAAATCAACAGAAAAAGAAAAGTGCCCGCTACCACATTGCTAATGGCTTTGGGTTTAGAGAACGTAGAAAAGATAAAAAAAGCATTTGATAAGATTGACAATGGAGATATCAAACACATCCAAGAGACGCTGAAGAGAGAAACTTGTCAGGATCAGAAAGAAGCTCTAGTTGAAATATATAGGAGGCTAAGGCCTGGAGATTTGGTCACTCCAGATACGGCACAGGATCTGATTTTTAATATGTTCTTTAACTTTGACAGATACGACCTGTCAAAAGTGGGTAGATGGAAAACATGGCAAAGGCTTCCTAGCATTGCTAGTAAAAAAGAAATATCAAAAGAAGACAGAGTTTTAAAAATAGAGGATATTGTTGAGGTAATCAAGGAAATAATCAGATTGAACAATGACCCTGATGCAAGAGGAGACCAGGTTGACCATTTAGGAAACAGAAGAGTGAGGACAATGGCTGAGTTGCTTCAGAACAGGCTAAGAGTGGGTTTGATGAGAATGGAGAGGATTATCAAAGACAAAATGTCTACCCTGGATCCAACCACCATTACCCCTAATCAGATTATCAATCCAAGGCCATTTATGGCTGTGATTAAGGAGTTTTATACCTCCTCCCAGTTTTCTCAGTTTATGGATAATGAAAACCCCTTAGCTGAGCTTGAGCACAAAAGAAGGGTGACAACAACAGGTCCCGGAGGCCTAACCAGAGAAAGGGCGGGTTTTGAGGTTAGAGATGTACAGCCTTCCCATTACGGAAGAATCTGTCCTATCCAGACGCCTGAAGGCCCTAATGTCGGATTGGTCGGGCACCTAGCTTCATTTGCCAGGGTAAATCCATACGGCTTTATTGAAACCCCGTATTTTAAAGTGAAAGACGGAAAGATTACAAATGATATTCACTATTTGACCGCCCAAGAGGAAGAGAAGTATGCCATTGCCCCAGCTTCAGTCCCCTTAGATGAAAAGGGCAGGATTCTTCCGGAAATTCCTCCTAACAAGGTTGAAGCCAGAGTAAAAGGAGAGCCGGAAGAAATCGATATCTCCAAAGTTGATTTTGTTGATGTCTCGTCAAAGCAGTTTATCAGCATTGCCACTTCTTTAATCCCCTTCTTGCAGAACGATGATGCCTCAAGGGCTTTGATGGGATCTAATATGCAGCGGCAAGCAGTGCCCTTGCTGTTTCCAGAACCGCCCTTAGTGGGAACAGGCGTTGAGAGAAATGTAGCCAGAGATTCTGGTCAGGCCATAGTGGCAAAGTCAGATGGAAAAGTAAAAGAAGCTGACGCAAACCACATTAAAGTTGAATATGACAACGGAAAGGTTGAAGAATACGAGCTCCAGACCTTTGTAAGAACCAATCAATATACCTGTTTTCATCAGAAGCCGGCAGTTAAAAAAGGAGATAGTTTTAAAAAAGGAGATGTTTTGTCAGATGGAGCTTCAATAGCCAAAGGAAGGCTGGCTTTGGGTAGAAATATCCTCGTTGCCTTTATGTGTTGGAGGGGAGGCGGCTTTGAAGATTCAATTATGGTATCCGACAGGTTGGTAAAAGAAGACTTCTTTTCATCTACACATATAGAAGAGTTTACCTGCGATGTCAGAGAAACAAAGCTGGGGCCCGAAGTGACTACCTGCGACATCCCCAATGTCGGCGAAGATAAACTGAAGGATTTGGATGAAGAGGGGATAATTAGGGTGGGAGCTGAAGTGGGTCCCAATGATATTTTAGTTGGAAAGATTTCCCCGAAGGGAGAGACAGAATTAACTCCTGAAGAAAGATTATTGAGAGCCATATTCGGAGAAAAAGCAAAAGATGTCAAAGACTCCTCTTTAAGAGTTGAGCATGGGAAAAAGGGGAGGGTAATCAATGTAAAGATATTTTCACGCGATCTGGGTCACAAACTGGAGCCAGGTGTTATAAGGAGGATTCAAGTTGAAGTGGCTGAAGTCAGAAAAGTAAAAGTTGGGGACAAGCTGGTGGGAAGGCATGGAAACAAAGGAGTTGTTTCTAACGTCATGCCTCAAGAGGAAATGCCCTTCCTAGCAGACGGGACTCCTATTGATATTGTTTTAAGTCCCCTATCAGTTCCTTCAAGAATGAATCTCGGTCAGATTTTAGAAACCCATCTGGGCTGGGCAGCACAAAAAATGAATTTTATGGTTATTTCCCCTGCTTTGCTCGGAGCAGATAAGAACGATATTAAAGACGAGTTGAAAAAAGCCGGTTTACCTGAATCTGGCCAGACTATTTTGTATGACGGACGGACCGGGCTTCCTTTCAGACGTCCTATTACAGTGGGCTATATGTATATGATGAAGCTTATCCATATGGTTGACGACAAGATACACGCCCGTTCAATCGGTCCTTATTCTTTAATCACTCAGCAGCCTTTAGGAGGAAAAGCCCAATTCGGAGGCCAGAGATTCGGAGAAATGGAAGTATGGGCTTTAGAGGGATACGGCGCAGCTTCAATACTGCAGGAAATGTTGACCATTAAATCAGACGATGTTGCCGGAAGAGCGGCAACCTACGAAGCCATATTAAAGGGCGAGCCGATTAAAAATCCAAGCATGCCCGCCTCCTTCAACCTCTTGGTCGCAGAATTGAAGTCCATGGGCTTGGCGGTTGAGGTCAAGGAAAAATTAAGAAGAGAAAAATAATCCCATGCGAGTAATAGACATAGAGGCAATTAGAATAAAGGTCGCTTCTCCAGAAGAAATTCTGGCATGGAGCCACGGCGAAGTATTGAGGCCGGAGACCATTAACTACAGGACGCAAAAACCGGAGAAAGACGGGCTTTTTGCCGAACAGATTTTCGGGCCTGAAAAAGATTATGAATGCGCATGCGGGAAGTATAAGAGAATAAGGTATAAAGGAGTTGTCTGCGACCGCTGCGGAGTAGAGGTGACGAAATCTCAAGTCAGGAGAGAAAGAATGGGCCACATTAAACTGGCTGCTCCTGTTTCCCACATCTGGTTCCTGCGTGGAGTTCCTTCAAGAATGGGTCTGGTTCTTAATAAATCTTCGCAACAGCTGGAAAAAGTCATCTATTTCTCTTCATATGTCGTCACCCAGGTGAACGAAGAAGCAAAGAAAAAGATATTAGGCGATATCGACCATGAGTTTGCTAGAAAATCAAAAGGCGAATCAGCTGCTGTAAAACAGGAATTAAAACAAGCAAGAGACAGGGCTAGAGAGGAAGTGCAGGAGATAAAGCCCTTGAGAATTATGTCTGAAGTTGTTTACCACGACATGTCTTTAAAGTATGGCGAGATTTTTGAAGCCGGGACAGGAGCAGAGACAGTCAGAACAATTTTTGAGAAAGTTGATTTGAAAAAAACAGTTGAAGAGTTGGTTCAAGAGAGCCACTCCACTTTGCCGGTGAACAGAAAAAGAGTTCTAAGAAGGTTGAAGCTCTTTCAAGGAATGGCAAGAGCCAATATCAGGCCAGAATGGATGTTTTTGAGCGTTCTCCCTGTTCTGCCCCCTGACTTGAGGCCAATGGTCCAGTTGGACGGAGGCAGGTACGCTTCCTCTGATTTAAATGATCTTTATAGAAGAGTAATCAACCGAAACAACCGCTTGAAGTATTTGTTGGAGATTTCGGCTCCAGCAGTTATAGTCCGGAACGAAAAAAGAATGCTCCAAGAAGCAGTAGACGCCTTGATTGACAACGAGATGAGAAAAGGAGTGACCACGACCGCCACAACGGGCGGCAAGAGGTTGCTGAAATCCTTGGCAGCAATGCTGGCTGGAAAACAAGGAAGATTCAGGCAGAATCTGCTGGGCAAGCGAGTGGATTATTCTGGAAGATCTGTTATTGCCGTGGGCCCTGAATTAAAGTTTCACCAATGTGGGCTTCCAAAGAATATGGCTTTGGAGATGTTTAAGCCCTTTGTTATAAAAAGAATTTTAGATAACGAGCTGGCTTTTAATATAAGAGGGGCAACAAGATTAATTGAGGATAAAACCCCTGAAGTCTGGGCCATCCTAGAAGAAGTGGTCCAAAATAAGCTTGTTCTTTTAAATAGAGCCCCGACTTTGCACAGATTGGGCATTCAGGCCTTTTATCCAGTATTGATTGAGGGAGAAACAATCAGAATTAATCCCCTGGTCTGCGAAGCCTTTAATGCTGACTTTGACGGAGACCAGATGGCAGTCTATCTTCCTTTGTCAGACGAAGCTCAAACAGAAGCCAGAGAAATTATGCTTTCTCAGTTGAATCTTTTAAGGCCCGCTACGGGTATGCCTATTATGGGTCCCTTTAGGGACATTGCCTTGGGGTGTTATTATTTGACTAGAATGGATAAGGAGCCGGCTCTTGAAACAGCGAAGATATATTCGTCTATTGAAGAGGCAATTACTGCTTACAACTACGGACATTTAAAGATTGAAGATGAGATTAAAGTTCCCAATCCAAAGTCAAAAGAACACGAATATGTCGCCACTAGCACAGGGAGGCTTATCTTCAACCTTAGCCTTCCTGGGGATTATTGTCTTGTAAATAACTTAATTGACGCTAAAGCCTTGAAGGGCTTGGTAAGGGAGCTGGTGGGAAAATATACAAACCAGGAAGCTGTAGTAATTTTAGACAAAATCAAACATCTGGGATTTGAGTATTCAACCCTGGCCTCTTTTTCATGGGGAATGGACGATTTGATGGTTCCTCCTCAAAAAAAACAGCTTTTGGAAGAAGCAGAAAAGGAAGTGGGCAGAATCAATGCTTATTATAAAAAAGGATTGCTGTCTAAAGACGAAAAAACAGCCCAGATTATTCTTATCTGGCAGACGGTTAAATCAAAGCTTGAGGTTCTCTTAAAGGAAATTCTCCCCAAAGACGGTTCAGTAATGTGTATAATATCTACTGGAGCCAGGGGAACATGGGCTCAGTTGGTTCAGATGGCTGGCATGAAAGGATTGGTGAATAGTCCAGCCGGAGACATTATCGAGCTACCTGTTAAGTCTTCTTTCTCTGAAGGATTTAATGTTCTTGAGTATTTTATTTCTACGCATGGAGCCAGAAAGGGGACAGCAGATACTGCTCTAAGAACCTCTTCAGCAGGATATTTAACCCGAAGATTGGTTGATGTTGCTCACGATGTCATTGTTTCTGAAGAAGATTGTGGAGATAAAATCGGCCTTGAGATGATGAGAAAAGATGCGGACATGATTGACCAGAACTTTTCTTTTAAGATTGTGGGCAGAATAGCCCTAGAAGACATTAAGAAGGGGAAGCAATTGCTCGCCAAAAAGGGGCAGCTGATTGATTGGCCAACAGCAGATTTAATAACCAAGGAGAAGATAGAGAAGGTGCTTGTCCGTAATCCTTTATCCTGCAGAACGATGAGAGGGATTTGTCAGAAATGCTATGGTTGGGATCTAGGAAGAAATGAATTAATAAAGCTCGGCCAGGCAGTTGGAGTTGTCGCGGCTCAAGCAATAGGAGAGCCGGGCACCCAGCTTACTTTAAGAACACACCATCTTGGAGGCGTTGCCGGAGCAGGAGATATTACTCAAGGCTTGCCTAGGGTAGAGGAAATCTTTGAGTCGAGAGCTCCGAAGGGAGAAGCTGTGATGTCTCTGGTAGACGGCAAGGTTATTAAAGTAGACGAAGAGCAGAGAATTGTGAAAATAGAGCCTTCTACGAAAAAGAAAGATGTTATGGAATACAAAATTCCGGGAAAGGTGGGTATTTTAATAAGAGAAGGGGATCAGGTAAAAGAAAGCCAACCTTTGTGTGCAGGAAGTCTGGACTTAAAGAAGCTTTACAAAGCAGCCGGGCTTGCAGAAACCCAAAAATATATTGTCCAAGAGGTTCAGAGGATTTATTCTTCGCAGGGCGTAGATATCCACGACAAGCATATTGAAATCATGGTCCAGAAGATGTTTTCAAGAACCAGGATAAAAGAAGAGGGCGACTCCCAGTGGATCAGGGGGGAGATTGTGGAAGGCGCTTCTTTTGCCGAAGAGACAGAAGCTTTGAATAAAAAGAATAA
>JAHIEB010000017.1 GCA_018894075.1 Patescibacteria group bacterium
AAATAGGTTCGGCCGTCTTGGGAAATCTCATATTCTTTGACCATATCCCCGACCAGCTCCCCCTGGTTGCTGTAAGTCATTAATCCTGAAAAGACCAACTCGGTCAAATCTCGGTCTATGTCGTTGGTTTCTCCGTATATGGGGTTTAAAAATCTAGGCTGTCCAACAGCACCCTCAATTAATCTCCCTCCTCTGGCGGGAACAACCTTTGTATTTTTCAAATACAAGGAGATCCCCATAAACAAAAGAGATCCCAGAGCTATTGTTAAAAGAGAGAAAAAGACAACTCTCTCTTTTTTGTGAAGCACTTTCGATATCTTTTTCCACTGAGAAAAACTGGGAGATTTCATTAAAACAAAAGATTAGCGATGCCCAAACCAATGAACAGGACGGTCAGCACGACTGTTGCATAAAAGAGTTTTTTTTCAAACCCTCTCTTAGTAGAGTAGGACTCGCCCCCTCCGCCGAAAGCAGAGCCTAAAGCCGCTCCCTTCTGCTGCAAAGCAATGCAGATTACTAAAAGAATAGAAACTATTATCTGAGCTGTAATTAAGTAAATCATGCTTCTTTTGGTATTTCCTTTTTAGTAAATATTCTTAAAAAGATAATGCTCAATCCCCAGACAATAATGCTTGTCCAGAAAAGAGGCAGGAATAATTGGATGGTTATCTCAGGAAAGATCAGGTCAATCGTCCAGATAATGGCCATATTGATGATAAGGCTGAATATGCCCAAGGTCAATATCCTCAAAGGCAAGGTAATCAGATTGATTATTGGTTTTACAAAAGTGTTTAAAATTCCCAAAGCGATTCCCAAGAGCATTATCACCTGCCATACGGCTGTCAGCTGAAATCCAAAAAAACTGGAATCAGGATAAACTGCAACTTTAACTCCGGGCACAAAATAAATAGATAGGGTTAAACCCAAAATGCCCGCTAGAATTTGAGAGAGAATCTTGCTCATCTCTGTTAGTTGAATAATAGCAGATTGCAAAAGCTATTGCAATAGCCCCTTTTTTCTAAGCTGTTTGTGGTATTTTATTGCAAACCTGTGGCTTTCATCTCTTATACGCAGTATAAGGTTGAATATTTCTCTTGGCAGGAGGGAGAGCAAAAACTTCCTTTTCTTAAAAAACAGCTCGTTGTTCTTTTTGGCAATAGCCATAATCGGTCTGTCTTTGATTACAGACGAGCCGGCTGAAAGCTGGGGTTTCCCTCCGTCTATTACAACTAAATCAGGCTTTGGCCACTCTTTGTGCTTCGCCCTTCTTTTTAAAGCTTCTTTTATCATTGCTGTGTCATTGGGTGTGTCTGTGGATATTTTAAACTTCCGGTAGCTTTTCTTGTCCGGCTCCCCGTCCTTAAAAACCACCATTGAAGCTGTTGCCTGCTTTCCCTGGATATTTGAAACATCATAGCCCTCTATCCGGCTGACAGGACCTCTCACTATCTTCTGGAGGATTTTCTTTGTTTTCTGCCAGTCAGAGACTTCCTTGTCAAAGATTCTGGCATTTAAGACCACTCTCTCTAGAGCAAAATACCTGTCTCTCATCCTTCCCGCTGCTTCAAAGTCCTGCATTTTTGAACGTTCCTGCATCTGCTTTTTCAAATCCTTTAAAGCTTTTTCCTTTCTTCCTTTTAAAACAAGAACAAGGTTTTTAATATTTCTTCGGTACAGCTTCATATCAGGTTCAGGCCCTGGGCATAAGTCTAAGTGGCAATAGGTGCAAGGCTTTTTAGGATGTCTTTTTGATGTGTAGTAAGGGAAAGACTTTCTTAACAATTGCAGAGCTCTTTTTAAGGATTTGCCGTCTACAAAGGGTCCTATTTCTGAAGGCTTGTGGCCCAAAACAACATATTTGTTTTCTTCAATTGAGACATAGAAATAGTTTTTGCCGTCTTTCCAGACAACATTGTATTTAGGCTTTAACCTTTTAATCAATTCAGCCTCCTTAATCAAGGCCTCAATTTCAGAGCTGGTTTGTTCATAACTTATACTATTGGCTCTTTTTAAAAAGAAACTGGGAGCTGAATAGTGCTGTTTTACCCTTTCTTTAATATTTCCTGCTTTGCCGATATACAAAAACTCATCTTTGTTTTTGAAGGTATAAACTCCGGGGCAGGATGGCAGATCTTCAATGTTTTTAGCGACAATGAACATAGTTTTACATTATATTATAAGAATGCTTGTGTCTACCTCTTGATATTTCTTTTAAACAGAAATATAATGAATTACTAATTTTATGGTCAGAGACCTCATCAAAATACGGGGAGCAAGAGTCCATAATCTGCAAAACATTGATCTCGACCTGCCAAAAGGAAAACTGATTGTTTTCACCGGCCTATCCGGTTCGGGGAAATCATCTCTGGCTTTTGACACTCTCTATGCCGAAGGGCAGAGGAGATATGTTGAAAGTTTGTCTGCTTATGCTAGGCAGTTTTTGGGGGTGATGGACAAGCCTGATGTTGAAAGGATTGAAGGGATCAGCCCGGCTATTTCCATTGACCAGAAAGGCGGAAGCCATAACCCCAGATCAACTGTCGGGACCATTACAGAGATATATGATTACCTCCGCCTTCTATTTGCAAGGATAGGAAAGCCACACTGCCCTGTCTGCAAAAAGCCCATAAGCAGGGCTAATTTGGATCAGATTATTGCTCAAGTGCTGAAAATGGAAAAAGGGTCTGAAATTTCTGTTTTAGGTCCAGTGGCCAGGTCGAAGAAAGGGGAGCACCAGGGTTTGCTGGAGGAAATCCAGAGAGGGGGTTTTGTCAGGGTACGAGTTGACGGAATCGTGTATAAGATAGAAGAGGTTATTGGAAAGGAATTGGATAAGAACAAAAAGCATAATATTGAAGTGGTAGTTGATAGGCTGGTTTTGGATAAGGGGTTAGACAGGTCCCGCCTGGCAGATTCTGTTGAAACGGGATTAAAGCTCGGAAAAGGCATTGTTCTTATCTCAAGTAAAAAAGACCATGCTTTTTCAGAGCATTTTGCCTGTCAGGAGTGTGGCGTCTCTTTGCCGGAATTAGAGCCAAGACTTTTTTCTTTTAACAACCCTTACGGAGCTTGTTCTGACTGCACTGGTTTGGGGGAAAAGCTGGAAGTAGACCCTGATTTGGTTGTTCCGAATAAAAACCTCACTATTGCAGAAGGCGCAATTTGGCCGTGGATGAGGGCCTCTCATAAAGTGGGAAGGCAGGGATATTACTGGTCAAAGCTTTCTGAAGTTTCAGACAAGTACGGCTTTTCTTTAAATGAGCCGTTTAAGGATTTAGATTCAAAAGCAGTAAATATCATATTATACGGCGATGGTTCTTTTGAGGGAGTAATACCGAATCTGCAAAGGAGATACCATGAAACCGATTCCGACTGGACAAGGCAGGAGATAGAGCAGTATATGATTATTAAGCAATGTCCGTCCTGCATGGGAAAGAGATTGAAGCCCGAGGTTCTGGCAGTGACTGTCGCAGAAAGATCAATAAACCAGATAGCAGAGCTTCCAGTTGAGAACGTGAAGGAGTTTTTCAAAGATTTAAAAATATCTGCCCAGGAAGCCAAGATAACGGCTATGATTACCAAGGAAATTGGAAACAGAGTTCAGTTTTTAGTTGACGTTGGCCTGGGATATTTAACTTTGGCCAGGAAAGCCGGCAGTTTGTCCGGAGGAGAAGCCCAGAGAATACGGCTGGCCACCCAGATAGGGTCTCAGCTTTCTGGAGTTTTGTATATTTTAGACGAGCCCTCAATCGGCCTGCATCCGAAAGACCAGCACAAGCTTATTGAAACTTTGAAGAAATTAAGAGATCTGGGAAACACTATTATTGTTGTTGAACACGATCCCCAGACCATATTGTCTGCTGACTGGGTGGTGGATATAGGGCCGGGAGCAGGAAAGCACGGGGGAAAAGTAATTTTTCAGGGAACTCCCCAGAAGCTTGTAAAGTCCCAAAATTTAACAGGACAGTATTTGTCTGGAAGAAAGAGTGTTTGTACAGACCAGAAACTTAAGAAGATAAAAGACCAGAAGTACTTGGTTATCAAAGAGGCAAAAGAGCATAACCTGAAATCAGTTGAGGCCAGCTTTCCATTGGGCAGATTCATCTGCGTCACAGGAGTGTCTGGATCAGGAAAGTCCTCTTTGGTTGATGACATTCTAGCTCGGGCTCTTTTAAAGAGATTCTATAAAGCAAAAGAAGAGCCTGGAGCACACGGAGGAATTACTGGCGACGAATATCTAAACAAAGTTGTTTTGGTTGACCAGTCTCCCATTGGTAGGACTCCGAGGTCAAATCCGGCAACATATACCGGAGCTTTTTCATACATCAGAGACATATTTACAAAAACAAAAGAAGCCAAGATAAGGGGGTACGGGCCCGGAAGATTTAGCTTTAATGTAAAAGGAGGGAGGTGCGAGGCTTGCGAGGGGCAGGGTCAGATTAAGGTGGAAATGTATTTTCTTCCTGATGTTTATGTCGAATGCCAGGAGTGTACAGGAAAGAGGTATAATAAGGAGGTTCTGGCTATTGAATACAAAGGAAAGAACATCGCTGATGTCTTGAATATGACCATTGAGGAGGGAATGGAGTTTTTCAAGAATATCCCAGGCCTTTACTCTAAGTTAAAAACTCTAAAAGACGTTGGGCTCTCATATATGGAAATAGGCCAGCCCGCGCCCTCCTTGTCAGGAGGAGAAGCCCAGAGAGTGAAGCTGGCCACAGAGCTGTCCCGTAAAACAACCGGAAAGACCCTATACATCTTAGATGAGCCCACCACCGGACTTCATCCAGATGATATTAAAAAGCTGCTCTTTGTTTTAAAAGAGCTGGTTTTGAGGGGCAATACAGTAATTGCAGTTGAGCATAACTTAGACTTCATATCCAATTCAGACTGGATTTTAGACCTCGGGCCAGAGGGAGGAGACAAGGGAGGAGAGATAATAGCACAGGGAACACCAAAAGACATTGCAAGATGCAAGCAAAGCCAGACAGGCAGATTTCTTGACCAGAAAAAAGGGAAGTGATATGTTTAATTGCAGTCCCTGTCGCCCTTTATTTTTCCACATCCTCGTGTATTATGAAAGCAGTTCCTTTTAAGGAGAACGAGATGAGGATTATTCTGCCGAAGAGTTTTGTGCCCCTAGAGGCCATTAATGGCCCATTTTTTTATCTGGCTGGACCTGTTCTGGGGGGAGATGGCTGGCAGCAAGACGCCTGTTGGATGCTGGACCGCAAGCTCAAAGAGTTTTACGCCGTTGTCCCTTGCCGCTGGCTTCAGGGGAGCCCTATGTTTCCCTTTAATGTCCAGGGGCGGCAGGACCAGTTTGACCGGCAAACGCACTGGGAGCATTTTTACCTCCAGGCCGTTGCCGCCAGAGGCTGTATCGTTTTTTGGCTTCCCGGGGAAAGCAAAAGAAATCCGCGCCAAGACGGTTCGCCCTATGCGCGAGATACTTACGGAGAACTCGGATACTGGAGAGCGAAGCTCTCTCATAATCCGGCAATTCGCCTGGTTGTTGGAGCCGAAGAGGGCTTTCTCGGGCGGAGCCAAATTGCCAGGAATTTCGAGTTGGATTTGCCTAAGTTTACAATCTACTCCTCCTTGCAGGAAACAATAGAAGTTGCAGTCAACAGCCTGAGATGACCTCTCGGGCTTTTATTTTGAAGCGATCGATCGCAGAAGACGCTATGGAGTTTAGCATATTGTCTAAATCAGGAATTCTGCTTTTGACAAAAGGAAGCCTCTCTTTTTTTGTTGTTTGAACTAAAGTTTCTTTATCTTCATCTGTCAGCAGGTCGTATACTGCTAAAGAAATTCTTCTCTGGATAATATCTTCCAGAGATTTGATCATCTTCTCCTGCCTGTTTTTAGGAAGCTTTTGTATATTTAAATGCTTTGCAATATCTTTCTTTGCCATATTATTTCATTTCTTCTAATGCTCTTTGTCTGGCTGTCTCTGCCTCCTTCAGGTTTTGCGGTAGCCCGTCAAAAGAAACCTTTTCTCCTATCTTTGCAACCCTCTGTTTTATCTGCATAGATAGGGCGTTCTTTCTGGCCGCCAGCAATTGGTTTTTAATCTTTGGGTCTCGCTGGGAGCTTTGGGTGATTTCTATTCCTTCCTCGGCCTCCCTTGCCATTTCCATTAATGCCTGGAGGTCAGAACTTTCCAGCTCATAATAGTTTCCACCCCCATTATGGATAACCAGATTCCCGTTATCCATCTTAGAAATAGCTCCGCCCGAAACCCGCGAAAACATTTCTCTAAGAAGCCCCTTGGTTCTCTCTATTTTTTCAACCTGCACTTGCTTTTGTCCCTCCGCTGATCTCGTCCCCTCTTTTTTGTCGCAGCCTATAGCAAGGAAAGATCCGGCAGCAACTATCAAAGAGGCCACGGCCGCTCTGACCGCAGACAGCTTCTTTTTGTCGCAAGTCCGTTCCCGCTCTCCTATATTTTTATCTTCCTGCTCTAAAGACGTCACCCCTGGCTCCAAATTCCTTAAAGCGTCTTCCGTTGAAATATCCGGATTTTCTTCCTGCCCCAAGGCTTCAAAGTTTTTCATGATTGTCTATAAGTTGATTAATAAATTCATAATAAGGTAAAAAGCGCTTGACAATCAAGTCTAAATCCCTTAAATAGTATATATACAAAACATATGAAGATAAAACCAATTACAGACCACGTTTTAATCGAGCCCATAAAAGGAGAAGAGAAAAGCAAGCTGGGAATCCTGCTTCCAGGCACTGCTGAAAAAGAAAGGCCAGAGCAGGGCAGGGTTGTTGCCGTGGGTTCTGGAAAGAACATCTCGGGTACAATAGTTCCTTTTGAAGTAAAAGAAGGAGACAAGGTCATATTCACTAAATACGGGCCTGCAGAGATTAAGATTGAGGACAAAGAATATTTGATTGCAAAAGAGGAGGACATATTAGCAATAATTGAGGAATAAATACATGGCAAAAAACATCATATACAAAGAAGAGGCAAGGAAAGCTTTAAAAAGAGGCATAGATAAAGTTGCTGATGCTGTAAAGGTGACTTTAGGGCCAAAAGGCAGGAATGTTGTTCTAGATACTGGCTTTGGAGTTCCCACTATCACTAATGACGGAGTTTCTATTGCCAAGGAGATAGAGCTAGAAGACAGGGCAGAGAATATGGGAGCTGAAATAGTCAAGGAAGTGGCCACTAAGGCCAACGACTTGGCTGGAGACGGAACAACCACTGCTGTTGTCTTAATGCAGGCCATAGCAACAGAAGGGTTAAAGAATGTAGCAGCCGGAGCCAACCCTCTGGCCCTAAGAAGAGGAATCCAGAAAGGCAAGGACGCTGTGATATCTGCCTTAAAAGAAATGTCAAAAAGCATTTCCAAGAAGGAAGAAATATCCCAGGTGGCTACAATATCTGCCCAGGATTCTGAAATAGGAGAGATGATAGCCCAGGTAATGGAGGAAGTGGGAAAAGACGGAGTAATCACGGTTGAAGAGTCAAAAACCTTTGGCTTGTCAAAAGAGATAGTCAAAGGCCTTCAGTTTGATAAAGGATATATTTCCCCATATATGATTACCAATGCAGAGAAAATGGAATCTGTGTTTGAAGACCCATACATCCTAGTGACAGACAAGAAGATATCCTCTATCCAGGAAATCCTTCCTATCTTAGAGAAGATAGTCAAGGCAGGCAAAAAAGAGCTTGTAATAATAGCTGAAGATATTGATGGAGACGCTTTGCCGACTTTGGTGCTGAATAAGATTAGGGGGATATTTAACACTTTAGCTATCAAGGCTCCCGGGTTTGGAGATAGGAAAAAGGAAATGTTGGCAGACATTGCCTGCGTCACAGGAGCCGAACTCATTACAGAAGAGAAGGGAATGAAGCTTGATACAGTAGAGCTTTCCTCTTTTGGCTCTGCCAGAAGAATAATCTCAACAAAAGAAGCAACAACTATTGTCGAGGGCAAGGGAGAGAGGCAGGCTATTGAGGCAAGGATAAGCCAGCTGAAAAAGGAGACAGAAGCTTGTACTTCTGATTTTGACAAAGAGAAACTGCAGGAGAGATTGGCTAAGCTAACAGGAGGAGTGGGAGTGATAAAAGTAGGGGCAGCCACTGAAGTTGAGCAAAAGGCCAAATACCACAAGACAGAAGATGCCTTGCACGCCACTAGGTGCGCAGTGCAGGAGGGCATTGTTCCAGGAGGAGGAGTGGCTCTTTTAAGAGCTTCTATCGTCCTAGACAAGCTTGACTTAAAAGATGAAGAAAGGATCGGAGCCAATATCTTAGCTCGGGCATTAGAGGAGCCTATCAGGCTGATTGCTGGAAATGCTGGAGTAGAGGGGGCTGTGGTGGTAGATAAAGTAAAGAAGGAAACAGGATCATTCGGCTTTAACGCAGATACATTAGAATACCAGGACTTAATTCAGGCAGGAGTCCTAGACCCTACAAAAGTTGTAAGGTCCTCTTTGGAAAATGCAGTCTCGGCTGCAGCTATGCTGTTAACAACAGAGGTTTTGGTTTATGAGATTCCAAGGAAAGAGGATAAGTCGCCAATGATGCCGGAGGGGTATTAAAAAAAGGGGGAGGGGGAGGCCCCCCTCTTTTTTGTTATAGTTCGAATCCTGACCCCGCACCCTGAACTAGAAATGCAAAACTCGCCTCGGCGATCTTTTGCTAAAATGGAGATATGAAATTAATTCTTCCCAAAACCTTTATTGAGGAGTCAGGCATTACCAGCCCCATATTTTTTACTGCCGGACCGGACAGAGGCGGTGGGAATATGATATAATAAGGGAAATAATTAATACTAAAAACTCATGCAAAAGATAGAATCAATGGGGAAACTAATATTTATGCTCCTGCTACTGG
>JAHIEB010000018.1 GCA_018894075.1 Patescibacteria group bacterium
CACGGTGAAGAAGCTCGAGAAGGAACTACAAGGTCTGTCTGAAGTCCAAGAGCAGGTTGCGGAGGTAGTTTCAGAACAGGAGGCAGTTTCACAGCAACTAGAGGATATTTCAGCCAATCAGGAGCAGGTCATTGAACAGCAAGAACAGCTTTTAGAAGCCCAGCCGGGAAGCGTTTTAAATTCCCTGAAGAACCTCTGGTCAGGCATTAGTCCTGCAAGATTGCTCGGATCCTTAAACAATGCCACCCAGTGGCTCAAAGATTTATTCACATTTTAAAAAAGATGCCAAAAGAATCATCCTCCGCGGTTAGAGTTTGTAATTTCATATCAAAGTACAGCCTATACTCCCTGATTTTTCTTCTGCCTGTTTTTTTTGCGCCAGCGACCTCAAATTTGCTGGACTTTAACAAACAAGCTGTTTTATTGGTTTTTGTCTTCCTCTCTTTATTTGCCTGGATGGCAAGAGCTTTATTGGAAAGAGGTTTTAGTTTGAGTTTAAGCAGGATAAATATAGTTATAGGAGCCTTGCTCGTAAGCTCTTTATTCTCAACAATCTTTTCTGTCTCAAGATACGGGAGCTTCTGGGGGTGGCCGCAGAATGTTTCCCAGAGCTTTATTACAATAACAGGGCTCTGCGTCTTTTTCTTTTTATTGGTGAATATCTTTTCTAAAAAAGATGTTATCTGGTCTTTAATTCTTCTGGCAGTTTCTGGAGTATTAGCATTGTTATTTGCTGTTTTGCAGATTTTCGGCTTATTGCCCTTAAACCTTTTAAACACCGTTGGTAGCGGAAGCTCTTTCGGCTTTTTTATCATTGTCCTGATTCCATTGATGGTCGCTCTTCTGGCGAGAAAGAAATCCTTAACAATAATCGTATCTGCTGTTCTTGTTTTAAGCCTTTTTGTACTAATAGCTCTAAACTTTCCTTTCTTGTGGTGGCTTATAATCATTGGCATGGTTCTGCTGATAGCGTTTGGAATGCACAAAAGAGAACATTATGACAATAGGATTTTAACAATCCCGATGTTCTTTTTAGCTTTAGCGGTGTTTTTTATCGCAATAAAACCGTCAATAGGATTTCTGCCAGAACCTCCTATTGAAATCAACCTTTTACAGAAACCAAGCATTAGCATGGGTTTTAAAGCCCTAAAAGAGAGTCCCGTGTTTGGATCCGGGCTAGGCACTTTTGCCTACGACTTTTCAAAGTATAAGGCAAAAGAGTTTAATAGCAGTTCTTTTTGGGGCATGAGGATGAATACAGCCTCGTCAAAGGTTTTGACATTGATACCCACAGCCGGGGTTATGGGGATATTGATTTTCTTGTCTTTGATTGTTTGGGTTGCTTATAGCGCAGGAAAGTACTTCATCTTTTCTAAAAAAGAGGACCCCTTTGTCTGGAATATGGCTTTAGCCGTTTTTATCGGGTTTTGCATTTTGTCAGTGGGATTTTTCCTTACAGGGAGCAATCTAACTATTGATTTTCTCTTCTTTTTCTTTGCTGCAATAATGGTTTTGCTGATTTCTCCGGAAAAAAAGAGTTGCAAACTTGAAATGTCTTCTTTGTCTGCGCTCTTTACAACATTTCTTTTCACCATCATATTTATTTTTGGGCTGGGAATGCTTATCCTTATGGGCCAAAAATATACTGCAGAGGTTTTTTATGCTTCCGGCCTAAGGCAGGCAGAACAAGGGAACATTGACCAAGCCATAAGCAGCATTGGAAAGGCAGTAGGATTGAATCCGGATTCAGACCTGTATTTGAGGCAGATTTCCCAGCTGTATGCCTATAGGAGCGTTCAAATTGCCAATAACTTTGATATTTCTGACGAGGAGAAGTCCCAAGCGGTTCAAATGCTGATAGGGAATGCAATCAATGCTGCAAAAATGGCAGCTGATGTTAACCCTAATAATGTAGATAACTGGTCTAATAAGGGGGACATTTTGCAATCCTTGGTTGGCGCTGTGCAGAATGCCGCTGAATCTGCTGTTTCAGCTTATGACCAGGCCATTATTTTAGACCCGGTAAATCCTTACCATTTAGCCCAGAAGGCTGCTGTCTATTTAGCAAATGCTAATATTTCCGAGGAAGATAATCTTTCTTTAGCCAGAGAGGAGCTGAATAAAGCCTTGGAATTAAAGCCGGATTATGCCACAGCTCTTTACCAGATGTCCCTTGTTCTTGAGGCTGAAGGCAAGACCGATGAAGCAATTAAGTCTTTGGAAGATTCGGTAAGGGCGGCTCCGTTTGATCTGGGCTTAACTTTCCAGCTTGGACTGCTTTACTATAATAATGAATCGTATGACAAAGCTCAGCAGGCCTTTGAAAGGATTTTGAGTTTGAACCCGAATTATTCAAATGCTTTGTATTATCTTGGCCTGACAAACTACAAACAGGGTAAATCTGAAAACGCGATAGAAAATATCACCAAGGTTTTGGAGTTAAACCAAGATAATGAAACAGTAAAGAAAGTTTTGTCTAATTTAAAGGCAGGCAAGCCTCCTTTGGAAGATATAAACAGCGCAGAACCGGTTGAAGAGGGGAAATAAAAATGAGAAAGGTTTTAATCAAAATCGCTTTCTTTTTGGGACTGATTTTAATTGCTGGTCCTGTTTTGGCATCAGGAACAGGATTGGTTGATTCTACATATAAATATGCGTGGTCCGATAAAATGGGCTGGATAAACTTCGGGTGCTCTAACTGCGGGGTAGCGGTCTCCGGTAGCGCAGTGACTGGGTACGCCTGGTCCGAGAACTACGGATGGATAAATTTGACCGGAGTTTCAAATGACGGCGCAGGGGTCTTATCGGGATATGCATGGGGCGAGGACTGCGGATGGATTGACTTTTCAGGAGTTTCAATAAATGGCTCAGGGAATTTAGTGGGTGCTACCACAGGAGATGCTGCTGGGATTATTAACTTTAGCTGTGATAATTGTACGGTTAAGGTTGATTGGAATGCAAGCTCTGGTGGCGGAGTTGTTTCCACTGGCTCCGGCCCTCCTTCGGGTTCTTACTCTGTTTTTATCCATCCCTCCTTGGTTAATTCTTCTATCGTCACTCTTTCGATATCAGCCAATCCCGCTTTACCCTTAATGGCTATTTCTAATACCCCAGATTTTGAGGGAGTCGTTCAGGAACCTTTTTCTATAAAGAGAAACTGGGACCTCTGTCCTTCAGGCTGTAAAGACACGACCAAAGCTTTTACGGTTTATGTTAAATTCTATAATTCAAGTGGTTATTCTCCAGAAGTAATCTCAGCTCAGGTTGTATTGGATAATAAGGCGCCGGAAATAGCCGTGTCCAGAATAAAGCCATTTAAGGATGGCGAACCTGTAGTCATATCCGGTTCAACAGAAGCATACTCTGACCTTACATTCAGCTATTACGGAAGATACGGCCTATCTCAAGCTGGAGACAATGGAGAATGGAAGGCAAACCTGGGAGTTCTTCCTCCAGGCGATTATGAGTTGGTTATTACCGCAACTGATTTAGCCAAGAATTCAGCCACTAGCACGGTTTTTTTCACCGTCTTAGCAA
>JAHIEB010000019.1 GCA_018894075.1 Patescibacteria group bacterium
AGTCAGACATATCCGCCCAAGACGCGAAAAAAATCGTGGCTATTGTCCGGGACCTTAGGGAAACATATAACCACAACTCAATCCCGACGGTGCGCGCCAGTATCAAGATTGCCAAAGTTTTAAAAGCCCTTAACGCAAGAGCTTCAGCAGCAGATGAGAATTTTAAGAAGGCCTGTCTTGATATATTAAGTTTGGAAACAGCAAACCACGGAGAAGGCTCGCCTGCGGTTCGACTGAGCTCACCGTCGAAGTCCCGCGAGGCAGGGAAGAAGGGCGTTGAAGAAACAATACTTAGCTTAATCCAGAAACACACTATAGGAGGTAGAACTTATGGGATTTGATTGGAAACCCTATCGTGCATCAGGATACCGAGAGGGATTAGGAGTAAATCTTGGTGAGATAATCAGAAGTCAAGAGGTTTCTTGCGCCTTTTGCCGCGGTGGAGGATACAAACCCAGGGGTACCAAGTGTTCAATCTGCCGCGGGCAAGGAAGCGTCTCTATTACTCCTCCGGCGCTACGGTGTGCTTTTTGTCGAGGAGGTGGAGAGGAGAAGCCAAGATCTAACATTACCTGTACTGTCTGTCGGGGCAAAGGATACGTCAGCATAACCGAACCAGTGGAAACGTGTGCGCATTGCCAGGGCCGAGGAGCCGAACCTGGCAACAAGATGCCTTGTCTTGTCTGCCAAGGTAAAGGAGTAGTAACGAAAAAGGAATAAATTATGAAAGATACTAAAGTAAGTGTAGTTGCCAGACGGATGATGGTTGAAGAGAGGGATAGAATTGCCAGAAGAAAAAGAAAGCAGATTTCTCCCATCGAGCAATCGGCAATCGCCTATCTGAAGAAGCAAGAGGAAAAGGAAAGAGGAGAAAAAGAGCAACAATTGCATCTTAGGGATCAACAGCAGAGCATCTCTTTTCAAGCGCTGACAGAAAAGATAGTTGAGGAAAAAAGACAGAATAATGAAGCTAAGCAAGATAAGGTGGCCTGGAAACAATTTAATCCTTGGCAAGATGAACAAGAAGAAAAGAAGGTCAGTAAGATAAATCCGGCCTCTATCTGGCTCTTTGCCAGAAAGATAATGGCCCGCGAGTGGGCTCGAGCCTTGGGGAAGCCAAGGAATGTGGGCCTGGGTCCTCTTGAGCAGTCTGCGGCAGATTGGCAGCAAGAAAAAACAAAAGAAAGACTAAAAATTGAGCTGGCCAAAAGGAAGCTTTTGCTGGCTAAGGAGGTAGAAGTTGCGAAGAGACAAGTTGAAGAGCTTCGCGCCCGTGAAGAGGAGAAAACGAGACGGTTGATTGTTCAGATGGATTGGACAAGGAGGAGGGTTAATGCATGAATAAACAGACTACGGCTCCGCTAAGCAAGGCTACGGCAACAGACGTAGTTACCGCAACCGTGGTTTTTTTTGAAGCGGTTTTAGAAAAGAAGGCGCGGGTAATTGAGGTAAGTAAAACCGGTGACGGCTGGCTGGTAGTTGTTGAGGCGGTGGAGGAAAGTGACTACATGCGCCGGTTCGGCCGGGGGGAGATGTTGGGAATCTATGAGGTTAAGGTAGACTTAAATTTGAATGTTATTTCTTATAGGCGAAAAGAATTGAAAGAAAGAAGTGCTTTAGGATGAAAGGAGGTGAAAAAAATGGGAGTTTTAGCTACTGAACAAGAGCTTCTGGCAGCTCTTTCCAAAGCGGGTGGTCAGTCAAACAGAGTACGGTTAAGTCAAGCATTTAAAGTCGGATTAGAGATTCCGTATATAGAGACATTACTTGCGTATTTAGATAAGGCGGGATTGGTTGCTCTTACCGGCTTAAGGTCATGTCGGATAACCGAAAAAGGAAGGCAGTTTTTGAAAACTGCATAAAATATATTTAGAAAGGAGGAAGGAAAAATGCCAAGTGGAACTGAACAACAGGCTTTGAAGGCAATTGAGGAGGCAGGTGGTGAAGCAACCATCGTCACAGTAGCTTCAAAGTTAAGAATAGAGACAAGCTATGCCCGGCTGCTTTGTAATTCTTTAGGCAGAGCGGATTATATTGATGTTTTGGCTACGGGGGTTTGCAGGATTACGCTGAAGGGTAAAAAAGCCTTAGGCAAAGAATAGGAGGTATTAAACTAT
>JAHIEB010000020.1 GCA_018894075.1 Patescibacteria group bacterium
AGTCTGAAAACCTACGGGTTTAATCTTGTGACAGGAGGAACAGACAACCATCTTCTGCTTATCGATTTGCGCAATAAAAACATTTCCGGCAAAGATGCACAATTAAGATTAGAGCAGGCTGGAATTACCATAAACAAGAACACTATTCCCTTTGATCCTAATCCGCCTTTTAGGCCTTCAGGAATAAGAATGGGGACTCCTGCCATTACAACAAGGGGAATGAAGGAAAAGGAGATGAAAAAGATAGCCTCCTGGATAGATGAGGTGATTTCTGATGCAGGGTCAGCAAACAGAGTAAGAAGAGAGATTAAAACATTTTGTAAAAGATTCCCTTTGCCTAAATGATAAAATATATCAGTAGCTTAGACCACACCCTTTTCGCATATATTAATAATTTATCTTTTAAATCATGCTGGCTGGATGTTATAGGAATCTTTCTGGCAGATTATGCAGTATATGTTCTGGTTGCAGGATTGCTCCTTTTCCTCTTGAGAAAAAAAGTAAGGCTTGTCTTAGCTGCCCTGTCTTCAGCTTTAATTGCCAGATTTGGGGTTGTTGAGCTGATCAGGCTTCTGCACCCTAGGCCAAGGCCTTTTATTCAGGGAGACATACATCTGCTGATTGACAGAGTCAATCAGCTTTCTTTCCCCTCAGCTCACGCTGCCTTTGTTTTCGGTTTGGCAGTTGTTGTATATTTGCATAACAGAAAGATGGGGATTCTCTTTTTAATATCTGCTTTTTTAATATCTTTGAGTCGGATATATGTGGGAGTCCACTGGCCGATGGATGTTCTTTCTGGAGCATTGGTCGGAGTTTTATCGGCAATAATAATTAATAAAATATATGGATCTAAAAGAATATCAAAAGCTTTGCAGAAAAACAGCCAAAACATTTGAGAGTCAAGAAAAGGAAATATTTACATGGGGATTAGGCATTGCGGGGGAGGCTGGGGATCTGGCTGGATGCATTAAAAAGACTTTCTCGCATGGGAACGACCAGAAGCCCGGGATAAGAGAGAATCTCGGAGATACTTTATGGTATATGGCTATGATCGCCAACTTTTTTGACTGGGATTTAAATGAAATAATGCAGGAGAATTTGGCTAAGCTCGAAAAAAGATTCCCCCAGGGGTTTACAGAAAAGAACGCTTCAAGGAATAATTCAAGAATAGATTGGAATGAGAAATGAAAGCTGTATTTTTAGGAGTAGGGGAAGCTTTTGACGAGAATTATTCCAACAACTCCATCATAGTAGTATCAGATAAGACAAAGATTCTTTTAGACGCAGGGTACAGCGTTCCCCAGCAATTATGGAAATATAATAATGATCCTGAATTCTTGGATGCAATATATATAAGCCACATCCACGCAGACCATTGTTTTGGCTTGCCCGCTATTTTAATGAGAATGTGGGAGGATGGCAGGAAAAAGGACTTAACAATTATCTGCCAGAAGGAACTTAACGGCCTTTTGGAATACGCCTACAGCTCTTTTCAGGAAAAATTTGAATATAAAATAATATATGTTGAGCCTGGAAATATGCAGTTTCGGGATTTGAGCTTTTCATTTCAAGAGACCATTCATACAAGAGAGAATTTGGCCATAAAGATAAACAACTCTATTGCCTACAGCGGGGATGGTTCTCCGCAGGAAGACAGCTCTTTTTATAAAGACTTAGACCTTCTTATTCTAGAAACCTATTTGTGCGACCAGGAGAAAGTTGGTCACTCCTCAATTGTTTCAGGAATCGCGTTTGCTGAAAAGAATAACGTGAAATGCCTGGCTTTAACGCATATCAATAGGAGACTTAGAAAGGAGGGGGTAAAAAAGATAAACAGCAAAGTTAAAGTCATTATCCCTGAACCACTTGATGAGTGGGAAAAGTAGCTCCCGCATATCAAAAAAAATCTTGACGAAATTTCTGTCGGAGGAGAACGACCGGTAAATTTATTGAGCTCAAGGCGATTACAAAATTATTATTGGTGCCTAGGGAGGGAGTCGAACCCTCAAGCCCTTGCGGGCAATGGATTTTGAGTCCATCGCGTATGCCAGTTCCGCCACCTAGGCATTATGCATTATTTTGCCACCTTTTTTTGATTATTTCAACTTCTCCATGCGGCAGGGAGAACTTGCTCCGGCGATTTCTTAATCAATCTTTGAAGGTTTTTGCAGGAGTTTTTATGCACTACAGCTGCTCTGTATCTTGAAATATATGCTGAAACTGCATCTCCAATCTTAGGATTACAACACTTGGCAATAGTTGCAGATACGTCTTTTTGGTCTGCAATATACAGGTGGTATTGCTTTTTTGGTTTGGTTATTCTCTCCGATATTTCTATTGCTTTCTTTTTTAGAAAGCCCGGGATTTTTCCTATAGAAGCTATTTTATAGGCCATTCCCCTTTCAGCCAGCTTCTTTTTTATCTGCGAGCAGGCAAGATTGGTTTTTACATAATTCAACCAGTCAAGAGAGGGCCCTCTTTTCTTATCTGTCGCTATTTCAACAATATCTCCGTTCTTTAGGGGATGGTAAAGGGGGGTTATCTTTCCGTTCACCTTCGCGGAGTCGCATTTGTTCCCTATATCACTGTGGACAGCGTAGGCAAAATCAATCGGGGTTGAATTTTCGGGCAGAATAAAGAGGTCTCCTTTTGGGGAAAAAACAAAAACCTTGTCTTCATAAAAATTAATTTTAAAGTCTTTTAATATCTTAGGTATTTGTTTAGCTATTCTAAACTCCTCATCCCCCATATTTAACTTCACTCCTTCTTTATACGCCCAGTGGCTACAAATTCCGTATTCTGCTTCTTTGTGCATTTCCTCGGTTTTAATCTGCACCTCAACCAACTGCCCAGATTCTGAAAATACAGTGGTGTGCAAGGACCTGTATCCGTTTTCTTTCGGCCTTGCGATATAGTCGTCGATCTCTTTTTCTAGGGGCTTGAAATATTTATGGATAAGGCCCAGTATTTTATAGCAGCTGTCCACTCTGTCTGTGATTATCCTTAGAGCCAGTAAATCGTGGACCTTTTCAATATCCATATTATGCCTTAGAAGCTTCTTATATGTACTCCAATAGGTTTTCGGCCTCCAGTTCATCTCGATCACTTTTATCCTCTCTTTATCCAGAATTCTTTTTATCTTTTTTGAAAAGGCAGCCAGGTGCTTCCCTCTCTTTTTGTAGTTTTCTTTGATGTAGGATTCCAGCTTGTATGATTTTTCAGGGAGCAAAAACGAGAAAGATAAGTCCTCCAGCCTGGCTTTGATTTTCCTTAAGCTTAATCTGCCTGCAATAGGGGCGAATATTTTCAGGTTCTCTAGGGCATACAAAGGCTGCTGGTCTTTTGGTATATGTCTTAATGTTTGGAGGTTATCCAACCTGGAGGAGAGCTCAATTAAGACAGCCCTCAAGTCCTTCGCCTGGGCAAAGAACATCTTTTTTAGATTCTCAA
>JAHIEB010000021.1 GCA_018894075.1 Patescibacteria group bacterium
AATAAGTCTGTTCTCTTTAAATATTGAAATCTGTTTTACTTTGTCCTGCAAGCCGTCTAGGCTATCCATAAACACTAAATTAAAGCCTGTTTTCTGACCTTGGTACTCTTTAACTATCTCATCCAATTTTCTTTTTGACCTGAAGGAATCTTCTCCATGCAAAAGATAAATCATAACTTTTGGCAATAAGGGCAGAAACTAGCGCTTCTGCCTCCTAGTTTTATTCTCTTTATAATATTACCACATCTTAAGCACTTCTGGCCTGCTCTCTTGTACGCCTTTCTCTCTTTGTCATAAAAACCCTTTTTTCCTTCAATATCCCTGAAATTAGAAAAGCTCTCTCCTTTTAGTTTTACTGCTAAGTTCAGAATCTTTTTCATATTATCATATACTATTTTTAACTCCTTTTCTGTTAGGCTCTTCTTTTCTGGATGAATTTTAGAGTGCCACAATATCTCGTCTGAATAGATATTCCCTATCCCTGAAATTACTTTTTGATCCATTAAAACCTGCTTTATCTTTCCTTTCTTAAGTGTTTTATTAAATTGCTCAAGTGTTATTTCCAATGCCTCCGGCCCCAAGTCCTTTAATTCGCTGTCTATTTCCTTTTTCCCTAGTAGTTTAATTTTAGCAAACCTCCTCATATCCGAGAGGGCAAGCATCTTTTTATTATCCAGAAAAAAAACAAGGTGCAGGAATCTGTTTCTCGAGTCTTTCAACTCATCTCCGGAAATAGCAACCCATTCTCCATTTATCTGCTCCCATTCCCCATATAGGAAGTGTCCTGTCATTTTCGGATGAACCAGTAAGAATAATCCGCCGGACAGCTCAAAAATGATGTTTTTAGCCCTTCTCCATATTTTTTTGATCTTTCTGCCTTTAATCCTCTTTTTAAAATCTCTCACAATAACTCTGGCATCTGTCCAAACATCAAGAAAAGTCCTATTTAGGACTTTTCTATTAAGGTCATTTACCATTGTTTGAACCTCAGGAAGCTCTGGCATCTTTCTTCGGCTTCCTTAAAGACCCCACCTGTTTTTTCAATTGCAAAATCTCGTATTCTTTGCTCTTTGCCAAAGACTCTAATCTTTCCGAATCCTTAATCATCCTCTGAAGCTCCTGGGCTCTGCCTCTAACCTTTAGCTCTAAATCGTTTATCACCTCCTCTAGTTCTTGTGTTTTTGCCCTCACCTTTACATCAGACACAGCTTGCGCTTTTTCTGCTTCCCGATGGCTCATCTCTAAATCTTCTGCTATTTTGTTAAAAGCCTGCCCGAGGTCGGCAAACTCATCTTTTGTCTCAATATATATCCTTGACCCTAATTCTCCCTTACTTAGCTTGTCAGCCTTTTTTATTAATTCTTGCATAGGGGTGGCAAATCTCTGACCCGTGTTAAACCCAAAAAGGAAGACGAAAATGGAAGCCAAGGCAGATATTGCATAAATCTGAAAGCTTAAGTTCTGGAAATTAAGGGCAGCGAATATTACTATGACAAAAACACCGACAAGAATTATGGGAAGGGAGATGTTAAAAAAGATTGATCCCTTGCTGTTAAAATTTATCATAGCAATTTGCTTTGTTTTTTAATTGGTTTATTTTTCATTATTTCTCCTGCCCTATCTATCATTGTAAAGAATTCCAGACTTTTAAACAAATCTGAAATCCCGCTTTCATCAAAAGATGATCCAAAAACCTTTAAGTCAAAATCCATATCTACGTCCTTTTTCATCTGCACAAGTTCTTTCGCCAAAAAGGCTCTTTCTTTATTTTCGGCCAATGCCTTTTTAATAGAGGGCTTAATAGAATCGTCTTCTATGTTTTTAAAAACGTTTTCTAGATTTCCAAATTTCTGCAAAAGAGCGGAGGCTGTTTTTTCTCCCACCCCAGGCACCCCTGGGATATTATCTGAAGCATCCCCTGTTAGGGCTTTGAAATCAATTACCTGCTCTGGAGTTATTTTAAACCTTTCGGCAATCTTCTCTTTATTGTAAACAACGATATCTTTTATTCCTTTGCCTAAAGTATATACTTTTACATTCTCGCTGACTAGTTGAAGATTATCCAGGTCGCCAGTTAAAATATATGTCATTAAATCCTTTTTTGCTGACATTTTTTGGCAAATGGTTGCTATTAAATCATCTGCCTCTATGCCGTCTTTGGCAAAATGAGGGATTCCTAACGCATCTAAAACCTCTTTTGTTTTATGAATCTGACAAACTAATTCATCTGGGGTTTTTGGCCGGTTTGCCTTATATTCCTTAAACTTCTCTTTTCTGAAGGTGGGAGCAGCAGAATCAAAGCAGGCAGCGACATAATGCGGTTTTATATCTTTAATCACCCTAAAAAGAGCTAGAAGAAATCCATAAACAGCCCCGGTCGGCTCTCCTTTTTTAGTGGTCAGGGGGGGCAGGGCATGGAAAGCCCGATGCAAAAGGGCATTAGAGTCTATAACCAACAGGGCTTTCATTTCTTTATTATAATCCTTCTTTTATTTTTATCCAAAAATTGAAACTCTATTACTACTGCTTTGGGCAATTTTGTTCTAGGCCACTCAACGGCAACAATGTTGCGCGGATTAGAAATAATATCTTTAAAGCCCAGGGAGTTAAGGTCTTTGCCCTTAACTCTATAACAATCAAAATGATAGAAATCCCTGGTTTTTCCTTTAAAATGCTTAAACAAAACAAAGGTTGGGCTTAATATCTTTTCTTTTACGCCAAGCCCCTTGGCAAAACCCTGTAAAAAAGTTGTCTTGCCTGATCCTAAGTTCCCTTTTAAAGCTAATACTGATTTGTTTTTGGGGAACCTCTTTGCCATCATATATCCCAGCCTTTTGGTTTCTTTAGCGCTGTTTGTAATATTCATTTTGACTTATGCCCTTAAATAATGTAATTTTAGTAAACCATGGAGCCGAAAGATATAATCAAAAATTCGCAGAATATAAAGTTAATTACTGAAAACCCGGAATGGTCGGCTTGCGCTTTGGCTCTTTTTTACACTTTACGGGAACTTGGAAAAAATGTAAATCTCTCTGCTATGGGAATTCCCAAATTCCTCCTGCCGAATACCGACTATATCTTATCTCCTAAAGAGCTAGTCATCTCTGTGCCTGGAAAAATTGACGTCTCCCAGATAAGCTACGAAAAGAACAAAGAAGAGTTAAAAATATATATTGAAACCAGAGACGGAGTTTTAAAAAAGAACGCCCTGTCCTTCTCTTTTGCAGACCTGAAAGAAGACACTTTAATCACAATAAAGGAGTCTGCCATAGAAACAAAACAGGGAAATGATAGAATAAGTATTGAGGGCAAGCCCCTGCCAGAGCTAACTTTTGACTTTATCTCTTCAATCAATGGGGGGATAATAACAAAAGAGGTGGCTACAAGCTTAATGGCGCAGATAATAATGTCTGGCGGCTCAAAAGAGGGCATTTCTTCCCGCATCATGGAAATCTCCGCGGTTTTAATGAAAAACGGGGCCAACCAAAGGGAAATAATAGATAATTTTTATAAATAAAATGGAAAATACATCTTCGCAAAAATTACTAGGGTCAGTTGAGCTATCCTCGGATATTTTAAAATCTGTCAAAGCCGAGGTCAAAACAATAGCTGATTTAAGTAAAAAAATTGAGAGTTATTTAGAAGAAAAGACAACTGACCTGCTAGACTGCATATTGGCCAGCGCTCTAACATTGGAGGCCTCTGATATTCATTTTGAGCCACAGGAAGAGGAGGGAAAATTGAGGCTGAGATTGGATGGCATGCTGCACGACATTTTGATGTTTGATTTGGATGTATATAAAAAACTGGCTTCAAGAATAAAGCTTTTGTCTAAAATAAAGCTTAATATCTCTGATAAACCCCAGGACGGCAGATTCTCTATATCAGCCGATGATATTCTCGTTGAGATAAGAACATCTTCTCTCCCCTCTGAATATGGAGAATCTATTGTAATGAGGGTTTTAAACCCCAAAAATTTGATGGGACTAGATGAGTTGGGCCTAAGAGAAGACTTAAGAACTTTATTTAATAAGGAGATTCAAAAGCCAAACGGAATGATTATCGTCACAGGGCCGACTGGCTCTGGTAAAACAACCACCCTTTACGCTTTTTTAAAGAAAATCCAAAACCCTGATATAAAAATTATCACAATTGAAGACCCGATTGAATATCACATGCAAGGAGTTTCGCAGACGCAGGTTGCGCCAGAAAAAGGATACGATTTTGCCGAGGGGTTAAGGTCAATAGTCAGGCAGGACCCTGATGTAATTCTAGTTGGGGAAATAAGAGACCTGGAAACAGCGGGCATAGCTTTGCAGGCAGCTCTTACGGGGCACTTAGTATTGTCAACCCTTCACACTAACGATGCAGCAGGGACAATACCAAGACTGGTTGACCTTGGGGCAGAATCTTCTTCAATAGCCCCTGCCCTAAATATGGCCATTGCCCAAAGGCTGGTGAGGAAAGTGTGTCACGGATGTTCAATTATGGTTAAGCCGACGGCTGAAGAAAAAATGGAACTGGAAAAAAACCTCTCTGGGCTGAAGATAAAAATTCCCTCCATAGATAAAATTCCGAAAATAAAAGGATGCCAGCTGTGCAACCAAACCGGGTATAAAGGAAGAAAAGGAGTTTATGAGGCTTTCTTAATTGATGACGAGATGGAAAGATTTATCCTCACTAACCCACCTATTTCTTCAGTAAAAGATTTGGCTGTTAAAAAAGGCATGGTTACTATGTACCAAGGTGGCTTAATTGATGTTCTTTTAGGAACAACCACCATTGAGGAGGTAAAAAGAGTAATCGGAGAATAAAAAACAGATCTGCACTTGGAGGCGTCCTTATGTCTGGGACATAAGACGAACCTGCCTGAGGAATAATCGAGCCGGAGCCAGATTACCCAGTAACTGAGGAAGATCCAATAACACACGCCTCCAACTACAGAACTGCGACCTCAATTATATCAGTTTTAGAAATTTATGTCAATAGCTCCAGACAACAAAAGCGGGGGGGACGATATTTTAGACAATACCCTAAGACCCAACAAGTGGGATGAATATATAGGGCAAGATAGCATAAAGCAGAATATAAAGATTATAATTCAGGCTGCCCAAAAAAGAGCGCAACCACCGGACCATCTTTTGTTCTATGGAAACTCTGGCCTCGGAAAAACAACCTTGGCATATTTGATTGCCAAGGAAATGAACCGCCCCATAAGGTTAGCTTCTGGCCCTGCCCTAGAGAGGGCGGGGGATTTGGTAGCCATTCTGACCAACCTTTCCGATGGAGAGATTCTTTTTATGGACGAATGCCACCGACTAAACAAAACCATTGAAGAATATCTTTATCCTGCCATGGAAGAGTATAAATTAAATCTGATTCTGGGAAGGGGACCCATGGCAAGGACAATGGAATTGAAACTCCCCAAATTCACGTTAATAGGGGCCACAACAAGGCCTGCCATGCTCTCCTCCCCACTAAGAAATAGATTTGGAGCTGTATTCCAACTAAACTTCTATACCCAAGGAGATATTGAAAAAATAATTGAAAGGTCAAGCAGATTATTAAATATAAGGACAGAAAAGCAGGCCTGCCAAATAATTGCCCAGAGATCAAGATTTACTCCAAGGGTGGCAAACAGGCTTTTAAAAAGAGTAAGGGATTTTGCTGAAGTTGAGGGAGATGGACTAATAACCAGCGAAATAGCAGAAAGAGCTTTAGGGGCTTTAGAGGTTGACGAAATGGGATTAGATCCTTCAGATAGAAGAATAGTAGAAACAATAATTGATAAGTTTTCAGGAGGACCCGTTGGCCTTCAAGCTCTGGCCGCAGCCACGCAAGAAGAAGAAGAGAGTATTTTAGATATTAATGAGCCTTACTTAATGCAGGTTGGGTTTATTGAAAGGACTCCGAAAGGAAGGCTGGCCACAAAACTTGCTTACGAGCATTTTGGAATAAAATATCCTCATTTGATTTAAAAAAAGGTCCCGAGATTCCTCCCGGGACATAGGCTCTACTTGACAACGACAATCTCTGCTTCAAGGGGAAGCACAGCCTCGGACAGAAGAGGAGCACTGGAAAGGACTACCTTTCCATCCCTCCCAACAACCAAGAACAACCGCGGGGTTTCAACTCCATCTTCCGTTGACACAACGGGCTTTGAAAGAACCCATAGCGCACCGGAAAATGGCGGATCTAGCGCGAGCGCTAGAAAGGGTGCTGTCTCTGGCGGACACTCTCCCAGGCCTTTTTGTTTAGCCGCCGCCAATATCTGCCGCGGGCTACGACTGCCTGAACTGAGATCTCGCACCTTCATCCTCACTAGTTGTAATGACGAGGGCTTGAGGGGGATTTTCAAGACGCTAAGGGCAGCGCCTGCTCCTGCCGTAATTTCCACACCCCTTTCTTCCAGTAAGCTCCTGACGGGTGTCTCGGTTCCGCCTACATTGATTTCACACCAAATCTTGTCCCCTTCCTCGACCCCTGTTTCTTCTCCAGCTAGCTCCATCTGGCCGCTTTCCTGCTGGGGAGTAATGCCCAGCAGCTCTTTGAGTGCAACCAGACAGTCCCTTCCCCCTGGCCCTGCCAGTTTCTGCATAAGGGCAGATAGAGCATCCGCCATCTCCTTTGCGGTCACGGGCTGGTCAACCTCAGCGGTCCTGCAAATCACTTGCGTTTTCCCATCATCACCTACAAATACCATCTGCCCTTTCATCGCCAGACCCTTTCTTATTAGAGTTTTTGTCAGTCATAACCAGAAAGCACCCCTTTAAAAAGCGCCTTTTGGCTATGACCAACATGTGGGATATAATATAATAAAAGAACTGCATATATATGGTAATGGACTGCCGGCATATTGTCAAGAGGTGGCGATTTAATAAGTTTGTCCTTTTTTTATTGTTTTTCCTCTGTTTTTCGGCATGTGGCATTTTTGGCGCAGACAAGGTAGAAATAAACACAGCTTCCTTGTTCTGCGGAATAAAAGCTAAAAATTATTTCTTTTACGATGTCTTTATTTGGTATGTGGTGCTTTAAAATATTTATTAAAATATTTTGGTCAATGCTGGCAAAAAACTTTTAAATGTCGCATTTTAAAATCCAACAAGTTTTTGTATTGTTTTTTGAAACGATATATGTAAATTTTCTAAATCTATTTATTGCTTTATGCGTTCCTTTATTGTTCCTGCCGGAAAAAGAATCGGAAATAAATATTTTATCAAAAAAGGGATATAATATACGATAGACAGCGTGATGCAACAGCCGGTCACGGACGCTGGCCTTGTGGATTATTCTTGGTTTTGGGTCGCTTATTTTGAAACATTGATAACCGCCGTGTTGGTATGTGTGATTTTCTAAGTCTCTGCACAATGATAAAATATTATCCATCAAATAAAATAAAAATATCTGAACATCTTTTTTATTCTTCTTTCCCTTGATAAACTCCTGCCAGACTAAAAGCAGATTATCAATACTAATTATATCTTCAAAACTATGGCTCAATTGAATTTTCATAGTCAAAATAATTATTCCTCTAAGCCCCCCCCCAGCCATTTTAGCTTAAGTATAATTCAAAAACTAACTCAGGTTTACAAATTATGGCACGGGTATCTGCCTGATTTTCCAAAGGACTCAAGATACACTCTTGGTGCAAAAGTTGATTCTTTGTTTTTAGGAGTAATTGAAGAAATAATAAAAGCAAGCAGTTCAGACAAAACAGAGAAATTAATTTTTCTTAAAACTGCCTCTGTTAAATTAGATTTACTTAAATTTTTTTTGCAAATTACTTGGGAGATAGAATCTTTGGATAACAAAAAATATATTCGCCTTTCTGAAAAACTGGGCGAAATAGGTAAAATGCTGGGAGGATGGATCAAATCATTAAAGTAAAAACCACCCAAAAGGGTGGAAAAAATGAAGAGAGTTGCGGCGGGAGAACACGAAGCGATTGTCGGAATTCCAGACATTGTCAGGATTGTCATAGTAGCTGTTGAGCCACAGACCGGAATCATTCCGCTTCACGTTGAACAGCTTGAGATCACCATCCGAGTCGGTAATGCATAAAGCGTCGCCTACGCCACTGCCCTTTGAAGTTATAAAACGATCTCGGGGCTGTATCTGATTCGGTATCTAAAATACTCTAACGCTTTATACCAAGTAATCTTCATTTTTTAAAAATCAGGAATGACTCTCCCAGAAGCCGTAACCGCTGGAATTCTGCATTACCTGAAATATAGAATTCGGCCGTCTGAAGCCTTAACCGCAGACATATTAGCCTACTATCCGATTTTAATTTATCATATTGAAAGAAAAAAAAGAACCCCCGAGACGAACAAGTTCGTTTCGGGGGTGCGCCAAGGGTTCAAGGAACCAAGATTCAATGAAGAACCAAGTTCCCAAGGGATTTGAAGATTACTTGCGGCGGGAGAACACGAAGCGATTGCCGGAATTCCAGACACCGTCAGGACCGCCATAGGAGCAGCCGAGCCACAGACCGGAAACAAGCCGCTCCACGTCGAACAGCTCGAGATCACCATCCGAGCCGGCAATCGGCTCCATGGCGATGACGAGCCACTCGCCGTTGGGCTGATCCTTGTACTGCAGACGCAGTTGAGGACCGACCTCAGCGGGGCAGATATCCAGGCCGAGTTTCTTGGCTCTGGCGTAGATATGCTCGCAGGTGGCTCCATTCTTGAAGCCCAGCTCGGCGACGCTGATGACAACCAGATCCATCTCGGTTTCCTCGGTGGCCGCCGTGAAAGCGGGTTTACCGAGGATGCCATTGGCGTAGTCGCCGATGCTGAATCCGTTGTCCTTGAGATCCTTGCGGAAGTCGTCGGCGGTCCTGAGTCCATTCGTGCCGAGCTTGATGGTCTTGAAGACCTTGAGCTCGGGCTGAACCGGTTTGACCACCAACTCAC
>JAHIEB010000022.1 GCA_018894075.1 Patescibacteria group bacterium
ATGAACATTGCAAAATTCTTTACTTGGATTGCTATCGGAGTAATTTTTCTCTTCTTTATCTTCTTCTCAAGTCTGGTTTCTTTTATTACCGACTGGTGGTGGTTTCAAGAGGTAGGATACACGGAAATTTTTATCAAGTCTTTAGGGGCAAAAGTGGTACTGGGTTTGACGGTTTCGATTATTGCATCAATATTTCTCCTGATCAATTTTCTTGTGGCAGTCTCCTCTAAAATCCCTTGGCTGGCAACCATTCCGGAAAGCCTGGTGGGTCGACCCGTAAGTCTTGATAACCGGGTGGTGAAAAAGCTGGGTATCATTATCTGTCTGATTGTCTCCTTATTTTTCGGACTGATAGCAGCTTCAAGTTGGCAGGATGTACTCAAGTTTATCAACAGTAGTTCATTTGGAATTGCTGATCCTGTTTTTGGCAAAGACATAGCTTTTTATATCTTTTCTCTTCCAGTTTTTAATTTAGGCTTAGGGCTTATTCGGACTCTTATTCTTTTCTCCCTTATAGGCTGTGGTGTTGTGTATATGTTGCGGGGCAGTCTGAATATATCAGGCTTACTAGGTAAACTAGGTAAACTTGGCGGGTCTGAACTCTCTAAATTAGGTCTACCTGTATTAAAAGAAGGCAAGCATAAGAAAACAAGTCCCCACGCTCAAATCCATATCGGAATCCTGCTTGCTCTCTTTTTAGCCACAATGGCAGCAGGCACTTATCTTTCTTTGTTTAAGCTTCTCACCAGCCAGAGCGGAACAGTCTTTGGTGCGGTCTTTACCGATGTGAACGTCATGATTCCGCTTCTTCGGGTATCTATTCTGGCGCAAGCGTTAGCCTCTCTTGCCTGTTTGTATTGGGGAATAAGCGGTAAGACTTCTCTTCTATTAGGAGCAGTTACCATTTATTTTCTGGTTGGACTGGCGTCAGGAATTGTTCCCTCTATTTTTCAAAAACTGATCGTTGCTCCCAATGAGCTTGCCAAGGAAACGCCATTTATAAAAAACAATATTGCCGCCACCCGTCACGCTTTTGGTTTGGAAAGAATCGAGGAGCGGGAAATTTCAGGGGATAAACCATTAACTGCAACCGATATTACCAACAATAATCTTACGATCAAAAACGTCCGCCTTTGGGACAGGGCTCCTCTTCTTTCAACATTCTCCCAAATACAAGAGATAAGAACCTATTATGAATTTACCTCGGTTGATAATGACCGCTATACCATTGATGGAGAAATCCGCCAAGTCATGCTTTCGTTGCGAGAACTGGCATCAGAAAGCCTTCCCAATAGAAGCTGGATTAACGAAAGACTGACATTTACACACGGATACGGTCTTGCGGCAGGACCGGTTAATCAGGTAACCACTGAAGGCTTACCTGTTCTTTTTGTCAAAGACCTGCCGCCAAAATCCGATGTCAAAGAACTCACTGTCACCCGTCCGGAAATATATTATGGAGAACTATCTAACGATTACGTATTCGTCAAAACAAGATCGAAGGAATTCGACTATCCCAAAGGAGAAGAAAATGTATACACCACTTACGAGGGTCGTGGAGGAGTGGAGATTAACTCACCGATTAGACGCCTTTTTTATGCTATACGTCTTGGCTCACTCAAACTGCTTTTATCAAACGATATCACTCGCGAAAGCAGGATTCTTTACTATCGCAATGTCAAAGAAAGAATTGCCAAAATTGCCCCATTTTTAACTCTTGATCAGGATCCTTATGCCGTCGTTGCTGATGGAAGAATTTACTGGATTATCGATGCATATACAGGAAGCAATCTCTACCCTTATTCACAACCTTTGCCACTTAACGGCAATCGGGTGAACTACATCAGAAACTCGGTAAAGGTAGTTATCGATGCCTATGACGGTACGGTTACTTTTTATCAAGCAGATAAAGATGATCCGATTATCAGCACCTATGCTAAGATTTTTCCTAAAGCCTTCCGTCCGTTTTCTGATTTGCCCAAAAATCTAGTCTCTCACTTACGGTATCCTGAAGATATTTTTACCCTGCAGACAGCCATCTATACCACCTACCACATGGATGACCCGCAGATCTTTTACAACAAAGAAGACCAATGGGAGATACCAGCGGTTGCTACCGAAGGAGAAAAAGACACCATTGGTGTAATTCCGGCAATGACTCCAAGACACATGATCATGAAACTTCCAACAGAGAAGAAAGAAGAATATATCTTAATGCTTCCCTTTACCCCGCGTGGCAAAGATAACCTCTCTGCCTGGATGGTGGCAAGGAATGACAAAGAATTTTATGGGAAGCTTCTTGTTTATCGATTCCCTAAACAAAAACTCATCTTTGGTCCCAAACAGGTGATTGGCCGCATAAATCAGGATGCGGAGATATCAAGACAAATCTCCCTCTGGGACCAGCGGGGATCCCAGGTAATCCAAGGACCGCTCCTGGTTATTCCAATAGAAGAATCTCTTATTTATGTAAGACCGCTATACCTTAAAGCAGAAGCCGGAAAAATTCCGGAACTTAAACGGGTTATCGTTGCCTATGAGAACAGAATCGCCATGGAGGAAACTCTTGAGTCCGGACTTGCTAGGATTTTTGGCACGGGAGTATCAAAAGCAATTCCTTCTGAGAAGAAAACAGAACAGGTAACCACTACTCCTATCCAAAGCAATCAAGAAATAATCAAACAGGCAAGTGATACTTATGATGCCGCCACCCGTGCCCAAAGAGAGGGAGACTGGTCGAGGTATGGGGAGGAGATAAAGCGTTTGGGGGAAATCCTGAATAAACTTCAAAAATGATTCCATTTTCATTCTTTAAAAAAATACTTTTGACTCTGGCGCCAGTGGCGCTTCTTTATCTTCTGAAAAAAGGAGAAAAGAAAGATATTAAAAAGAAATCCTCTCTATCAGATTTTGACAAAAGTAAAATTGAGGAAGGAGAAATAGTGGGATGAGGAAAGAGACAGATGTTATAAGCGGTCTTTCCTCAAAACAGGCGGAAGAACTTCTTGCCTCTTATGGTCCAAATGAGATAAAAGAGGTGAGGAAATTCACCCTTCTTTCCTCATTTTTTGCCCAATTTAATAATTTTCTTACCATTCTTCTTATTCTGGCAGCATTTGTCTCCTTTCTTCTGGGAGAAAGAATAGATTCTTTTTTCATTTCTCTTATTGTTATCCTAAACGCTCTTTTTGGTCTATACAACGAAGCCAAGGCGGAAAAGGCCCTCGAGACTCTCAAACAGCTTACTATCTCCATAGTGCGGGTGATAAGAGATGGCAAACAGCAAGAGATAGACAGTCGATCACTAGTTCCTGGGGACATCGTCTATCTTGAGGAAGGCAACAAAATACCGGCAGATGGAGAAGTCTTGGACAGCATGCACCTTGAAGTGAATGAGGCCTCTTTAACTGGTGAGTCTCTACCGGTTGAGAAAAAAGCGGGTGAGGCAGAGAAAAATTCTCTTTTTATGGGCACTATCGTGGCCCGCGGGAGAGGATATATAAAAGTATTAGCAACAGGCGCATCAACACGCTTCGGAAAAATAGCAAAAACGCTTTCCAGTATTGAAAAAGTAAAGACTCCGCTACAGAAAAAACTTGAGGTTTTTACCAAACAAATAGGCATTATCGGTATACTTGCTTCAGCTTCTGTCTTTATTCTTTCTTTTGTCAAAGATAAATCACTTCTTGAAAGTTTTATTTTTGCGGTAAGTCTGGCGGTTGCCGCCGTTCCAGAAGGACTTCCGGCGGTAATGACTATCACTTTGGCGATAGGGGTTGAAAAAATGGCCAAGAGAAAAGCTATCATCAGGAAACTCAATAGCATTGAAGCCCTTGGTTCTGTTACTTTGGTAGCGACAGACAAAACAGGGACACTGACCACCAACAAAATGCGGGTGAAGAAAATCTGGGTGGATGAAAAAGTATATAATAGTCACAATCCTCCTACTCTTTCCAATCATCCTTTCTCCAGGATGATCTTAAACGCTAGCCTTTGTTCAACGGCTTCAATAGTTTTCAAAATTGATCACGGAGATTTTGATGTGATAGGTGATCCTACAGAAGGATCTGTTCTTCTTCTGGCCCAAAAGGCAGGACTTGTGCCTGACATGGTAAGAAATG
>JAHIEB010000023.1 GCA_018894075.1 Patescibacteria group bacterium
ATACGGTAAGCCGAGCGTGTTTTGGAGGGAGGTTGTTCCAGCTCAAGGCTTCTTCTCAAAAGGCAGAGACCATTGCCTCAAGACCCTAAAGTTCAATTCCAGAGAGCGGCCCATTGTTGCCCAGATTTTTGGCTCCAACCCAGACCAGTTCAGAGATGCTTCCAAGATAATTACAAATTTGGGCTTTGACGGGTTGGATATAAACATGGGGTGTCCAGATAGAGACATTGAAAAGCAGGGAGCCGGGGCTTCCTTGATTAAGAGCCCAAGCCTGGCCAGAGAACTAATAAGAGCAGCTAAAACAGCTGGTATTCCTGTTTCAGTGAAAACAAGGATTGGATATGCTAAGAATGAGATTTCAGAGTGGATATCTGAATTACTGAAAGAAAAGCCAGCTGCTTTAACCGTGCATTTTCGGACAAGGAAGGAAAAGTATAAAGGGACCGCTCATTGGGAACTGGCTAAAGAGGTTGTAACGCTTAGAGATTTTTACTCCCCGAAAACCGTGCTTTTAGGCAATGGCGATGTCCAGACACTAAAAGAGGCTAAAGAGCTAGTAAAAAATACAAGACTGGATGGGATTATGATTGGCAGGGCTATTGTTGGGAATCCCTGGTTCTTTTCAGGAAAAGATCCTGTTTTATCAGAAAAATTAGAGGCCATAATTGAGCACGCAGAAATATTTGAAAAGCTTGGAGGGCACTTTGATGTTATGAAAAAGCATTTCCACGCCTCTACTAAAGGATTCAGGGGGGCTAAGGATCTTAGGGAAAAGCTAATGAAGGTTAAGAACGTAGAAGAGGCGAGGGGAGCTATTACTGCCTTTAATTGCCTGGTGGTATAATAAAAGGGTATTAATTAGCTGAAAATCGATGCGCATTTTCAAAACATGGACATTTAAATGGTGGGAAGTCAGCTTAATCAAGCTATGCCTCATCTCGCTCGGCATTGTCCTGGGCATATGCTTTTCTGTTTATCTAGCTGGCTTGTTATGGCTCTGGTGTGTGGTCTTTATTGCCACTGCAATATATTTTATTGCCAAAGCGATAAAAGAAGAATAAGCATTTTTAACGAGTAACCCTCTTAAAGACCTCCAAATACTTTTTTAGGCAGGATTCAGGATCGCATCTCATCAAAAGCGTATTTATCAGTTCTTTTGGCATAGGCAGGTTTTGAATCTTTTTTATCTTTTCAATTACCGAAGGTATGTCGCTGAAGTCAGCCACCCAGTCTTGAGCTATTTTATAGTCGTCAATCCATCCGACATTTTCAGATATCATGGCCGGAGTTCCGTTGAATATGGATTCTGGAACAACGTGAGGGGAAACGTCAAAATGCGAAGGGAGAATAGTAAGGTCCATTTTCTGGTAAAAAAAGGAAAGATTCCTTTTGTTTTTAATTGGTTCAATAGAGATGTATTCTGAATATTCTTTTTTGCGCACGTCTCGGTCAGGAATAGAGACAACAGCATAAAACTCCCATGGCAGATTCTGTTTTCTGCACTCTTTAGCTAAGGCAAGGAAAGCTTCGTGGTTTTTAATCGCGTCCCATCTTGCGACCAATCCGATATTGAAATTAGGGTTCTTGTGCGACTTTATTTTTATCTTCGGAAGATGTATGGGTAGAGCGATTACTTCTGAGTTCTTAGGCGAGAATACCTCTTTTCTGTAAACACTGCGACTCCAAGAGTTTAAGAATATCTCAACGGTGCTTAATTTTGAGAAGTCCCGTTCAGCTTCTTTAAATGTTTCCTTGGCTGGATCAGAAAAAGACCTGAATCCCTCTATCTCCTTTTTCCATATTCCTGCATGCTTTGCAATTATAGGTATTTTGGCTTTATAGGCTGCCTGGAGCAGGAACCATGGCTTAAAGTATGCGCCGTTTAAGAATACTAAATCAGGCTTAATCGAGGAGATAAGAGAGGAGATTTCTTCAATCTCTTTTTTAAACACCTCTTTAAGGTCCGGTTTTTTTCTTGAGTTCCTTGTTCTTAAAACTAATGCTCTTGGCACAGCTACATCCCAGAATGATTTACCGTCTTTTTCGTAAACTAAAGTCGGCTCTGACTTTTCTTTCGCAAAGTTTATATTTATCCCCACCCACTGATGGCCGTTCTTAATTAAGAAATTTGAAAGCAAGGGGGCGAAGCTGGCTGTCCCGCCATGGGACATTCTGTTGGATCTCGGAATGCTTGTTTTATAATCGTTTCCTAGTATCTTCATTTGAAATTTTTCTTAATCTTAATCCTTTATGCAGTAGACATCAAGGATTGAGGCGTGGTAAAATAAAAAAATATGAACAAAAATGTAATAATTGGTAGTTTCATCGCAGGCGTGTTGTTCGTCGCTATAGGATTGGTTTTAATTAAGCCAGACGTTATGGAAAAAGAAGTAATTATAAAAAAGGGAGAAACGGTGCAAGTCGGACCATTAAGTATTGAGAACCGAGGAGGAGGGCATGCTATTTTAATAGAGGGGGGCGACCTGCCGTACACAAGCTTGATTTTAAGGCTTAAAGACAAAGAAGAGAAGATTGAAATCAGCGATTCTCACCAAGGGAAGCCGTCTGAAAAATTCTGGAACGGCTATCTATTAATAGTTGAAGAAATGGGCTGGGATGGAGAATCCGTAAAGCTGTTGGTTAAAAAGCTTGTGGATGTGAAAATGGAATTCGGAACGCCTTTTGCTGTCCGGAGATATCAGACAGCAAAAAACAATGAGCTTGAAGCCAGATTTATTTATATGGCCGAGATAGGAATCCCCACTGGCAAAAGCGGAGTCTATGCTTTAGAGTTTAATATGAAGTATGCTGATGACGAAGGAAAATTGAGATTAAATTCTGATCCAAAAGGAGCACTCGGCAATTCCAAGAATGCCAATATGGCTGCCTGGAACGGGTACAAGGTTGAGGTTTTGAGTATAAATCCAGAGAAGTTGGAAGCCAATCTGCTAATTACCAAACTATAGCTTGCCGTTGTCTTTAAACTTAGATTCTTCCACTAATCTCTTATATATGTTCAGATAACCTGTAACCATTTTTTCAATACTAAAATACATCTCCGCCCTTTTCCTAGTTTCTTCCCTGCTGATGCTGTCAATTACCTTAATAGCATTTATCATATCAGATATTTTATCTACTACGAACCCGGTTTTCCCGTCAACTATGACTTCTTTTACTGATCCCTTATCCCATCCTATAACCGGAGTCCCGCAGGACATTGCCTCAATCATCACAAGGCCGAATACCTCATCGTATTGAGTGGGGAACAGAACTGCCTTCGCTTTTTTATACAATTCAATTTTTTTCTTTAGATCCGCCATGCCCACGTATTTTATCTTTTTATCATCAATATGGCTCTCTATTTCCTTGTGCCAATATCCTTCATCGGGATAACTTTTGCCTGCAATTATTAAATTCACCCCGGCCGCCTTGGCAGCTTTTATGGCTAAATGCACGCCCTTTTCTTTAGTTAGTCTCCCGATGTACAGAAAGTAATCTTCTGGCACTGGTTCGAAAGAAAATATCTTGGTATCAATACCATGGTAGATGTTTCCTATCCAGTTTAATTCCGGCATTATTTTTCTCTGGGCCAAGGAAAAAGAAATATATCTGTTTGTCTGGAAGTTTCGCAAAAACGGCTTTATGCCTTCATCAATGGGACTGTGTAAGGAAAACACGGTAGGGGTTTTAACAAGCCCAGAATAAAAAGAGCTGATTAAGCTGAAGTGAGAGTGGATAATGTCAAATTTGTTTGCCTGGTTGTAGCATTTTGATATTAAAGAATGCATATACCTCTGTTGTATATTTTCAGGCATATTTATCTTAGACAGCGATTCTCCTGCCACAGAAACGAGGTTTGCTTTTGTTTTTGAGTCCCCAGAGGCGAATAAAGAAACCTCATTTCCCTGATCTACAAGCTTATTAGTCAGCCATGCAACGTGAGAATAAATGGCCTGGTTGGAATTTGGTGCTACATTATGAAGATTGGAAACTAATTGTGCTATTTTCATTTAACTGAAAAGCCACCATTGCAAACGGAGGCATTATTTTTTAGCTGGAATTGCATTTGTGTTTTTATTATACAGCCAAGAACCCTTTCGGTCAATAGAATTAGCGATTGAAAGTTAAAAAATAGCAGATATAATGAAAGTATGAAGAGACTAATAATTCTCGTCCTTGTTATGCTGGCTGTTTTTGCATTTTTGATTTCTAGACCAAGACAGGA
>JAHIEB010000024.1 GCA_018894075.1 Patescibacteria group bacterium
AAGTACGCTAATGAAAAGTTGGTTGAATTGAAAAAACTCGTTGAAAAAAATGCTGATTCCGGAACAATAGAAAAGGCAACGGAAAACTACAAAAATGCAACCGAAAAAGTAAAAGAAAAAGCAGATAAAATTGAGGAAAAAGCAGAAGGGAATAAAGGAGTAGACAAGTTTTTGGACAAATTTGTAAAACAACAGGTTTTACAAGAAAAAATTCTTCAGAAATTAGAAGATCAGGTGCCGCAAGAAGTATTTGAAAAAATACAAGAAGCAAGAGAACAACATCTTGAAAAATTCGGCGAAGTGATGACAAAACTTGAAGACAGAAATGAAAAGATACAAGAAAAGGTAGAAAATGCCTTGAAGACAGAAGGAGGCAGTCAATTCAATGACTTCAAAAACTTAGAAATTCTTAAAAACATAGAAGAAAAAATTTCTGAGAAGGCGAAAGAAGCCATTCAGCAAGTTCAAGAAAATTCCTTGAAAAAATTAGGAAACGATTTGGAAAAAATGTCGGCGGAAAATCAGGAGAAATTTAAGGAATATATAAAGGGAATTTCTGGCGACAAGGAAAAACAGCTTGAGATATTAGAAAGTATAAAAACCGAAGTTCAAGAAAAACCAAAACTTGAAGAAAAACTTAATGAAGTAAGAGAGAAGATATTAGAAAAGGTTGAAAATAAACTTCTGCTAAGAGAAGTTTGTCCTGTGATAGATAAACCATTGCCAGATTTTTGCGAAAAAGGAAGAATTGTTATTGAAAAAGATAAAAATGAGTGCATATCTGCTTTTAGGTGCGTAATGCCGACAGAGACAGAGATATCTTCTGAATGCGAACCCATCTGCAAAGGAATTGGAACGAAATCCGAGGGGTGGTATAATCCCTGCACTAGCGGATTGATAAAATATGCGAACTGCGGCGGCGAAAATTCAGATAACCCTAATCCTGAAATATGTACAACTCTCTGGGATCCTGTCTGCGGAGAAGACAATAAAACCTATTCAAATAAATGTTCTGCTAAATTAGCGGGTGTCGGAATTGTTTATGCGGGAGAATGCAAAAAAGCCGGGTGTGATAATGATAGTGATTGTCCTCAGGTAAAATGTGGAGCAACAAATGTTGTTAAGTGTCCGGGAGCAATAATGAAGTGCATTAATGGAACATGTACGCGAATTTCTACCCCTGTAAAAACCGCAGAATAATTCTCTAACACAAAAACAGCCCATGAGGGGCTGTTTTTGTGTTAGAGTTATGGAACATAATTTAGGTGGTTTTTTTGGTTGACAAATATATTTAAAGTTGTAGTATGTAATTAGTTCGTTAGGAATAATTCGGCAGGCAATGTGCAAGCCGTTTCTAACATTGAAAATTTAGTTTTTAGAGAAGGAGAAGAAAGATGAATCTTATAATAAAAGGCGATTCGATGAGACTAGAGGCAACAGGAAAGGTTGCGCTCTATATCGGCGGCGAACAGAGGGTTGAACTTGGATTGTCCGAGGGTGGTGATAACTTTATTCTCGTTGAAAATGGTCCGAGGAGGTGCGTCGCTAAGGTTGAAAACGTTACAGTAATCAAAGATAAGGAAGACGAACTCGGAATTCTGATGGACAGCCTTCTCAGGACCAACTTGAAAGCGAAGAAAGGTCAGGAGGTCAGCATCAGCTGTATCGCACCGTCCGATGCTTTATTTGTTGTATTCCAGCTGCCGCCAAATTGGAAGGCGGAGCCCGACTACATTCTCAAGAGAATAGTTGGCATGGCCGTTGTCAAAAACCAAGAGATTGCGATTCCATTCTCCTCTGGAGAGTTGAGGACGATTTGTGTTATTAAGACAGAACCCGACTGTCCTGTGTTAATCGGGTGGGAAACCAAGATTGAATGTGAGGCAGCAGTTTCTCGGGATCGGATAGCGGGCGCCGCCAGCTTTGCTTCCATCGGAGGTCTGAAGAGAATTATTATGGAAATTAGGGAACTCATCGACTTCCCACTACGTTTCCCTGAAACCTATCTGCAGATTGGAATCGAGCCGCCGCGTGGCATTATCCTCTATGGCCCGCCCGGCACAGGCAAGACGTTAATAGTCAGGGCGCTTACCAACGAATTGGGCGCGAATTTTTTCCCAATAGAGGGCCCTAAAATAGTCAGTGGCATCATCGGCGAGAGCGAGCGGCATCTGAGGGAGGTCTTTGAGAAAGCAAGACAGAGCACACCGGCGGTTATTCTTATAGATGAGTTAGATGCTATTGCGCCCCGCCGAGAGTCTTCAAGGGAAGAGATGACACAGCGACTTGTCACAACACTTCTTGCCGAAATGGACGGACTCTCTGTGCTAAAAGATGTCATCGTTGTCGGTACGACCAACAGGCTGAATATCATTGATATGGCACTACGGCGGCCAGGCCGATTCGAGCACGAAATTCATGTCGGCATCCCCAATGAGGAAGGCAGACTGGAGATTTTGAATATCCATGCCAAACGTATGCCGCTTGATGCATCTGTCGACCTCGCTGTAATTTCTCAGTCGGCTCACGGTTTCGTCGGCGCAGATATAGCTTTGTTATGTAAGGAGGCCGCGCGCAACGCCCTTCGCAGGATGTTTCCAATCGAGCAGTTTGAAAGAGGTCAGATACCCGCAAACATAGATGTGCATATCCTGCAGTCGGACTTTGAAAAGGCGCTCTCGTTGGTACGGCCCTCTGCAATGAGGGAGGTTGAGGTCAGTGTGCCGAGGGACGCGACATTAGACTCTGTAGGCGGGCTTGGCAGTGTGAAGCAATTACTGCGCGAAAACATCATCCTCAGCTTGAAGTACCCAGAGAAGTTCGCCAAGGCAGGCATCAAGCCCGCAAAAGGTCTGCTTCTTTACGGCCCGCCCGGCACAGGCAAGACGTTGCTTGCGAGGGCCATAGCCAATGAGAGTAAGCTGAATTTTATGATACTGAGAGGCCCTGAGATAAAGTCTAAGTGGTTCGGCGAGTCTGAAGAGCGGCTCAGGGGTGTTTTTAGGAAAGCGCGAGAAGTTGCTCCATGCATCCTATTATTGGACGAGATTGAAAGTATCGCCTCTGTTGAAAGCGGCGCCGAGAATTTGACAAGGTCTATTGTGAGCCAGCTGCTTACTGAGATGGACGACATCCAGCATGCGGGCGGCGTTTTCGTCATTGGCACGACCAGTAATCCCGACATGCTTGATCCCAGCCTGATGCGGCCAGGTAGGTTTGACTACCAGATTGAGGTGCCTATGCCTGACGAGAATAGTAGGGTTGAGATTTTCGCTATACATTTTAAGGGCAGGCCCATAAGTAGCAGCATATCTGCAAAGAGGTTGGCGACCATGACAGACGGGTTCTCCTGTTCTGCCATCGCCGAAATTTGCAGGCAAGCGGTATTGTTGGCCCTAAGGGAAAACTGGAGCAAGGACGCATTTGAGGTTTCAATAGATCACTTTGAAAGGACAATTAAAGAATTTGAGAATAAGCAAAAAACTCTTCACGCGAAGAGTATAGGATTTAAATCACCAACAGAAAGGAGAATATGATATGTGGCTATTTAAAAAGAAGCAGCCAATCGGCGCAGATCCGAGGGAGAAATGGGGTATCCTTTTTAGATTCGCTGGCGAGGCAAAAAATCAGATAAACGCCCTGCTTACATTTTTAGGCGAGGAGCGCGATAAAGCGCGCCAGAGGGACGCAAACTTCACTAAGTTGCTCGCGGCGGTCATAAAGATGGTTGACAACTGTGATATGGTTCTGTTGTCAACGCCGATAATACAGAATATCCGCGAAAACCTTGCGGCAACCCTCAGCCAGCAGGGAATCAAAGAGATGGATGTGAGGCCGGGCCAGAAAGTTTCCGATTTTGCCCCATCTTTTCTGTCCATCACGCTGGTTGAGGGGAACGACGGTGAAATTCTTGAAATAATAGAACCAGGTTATGTGACCACCGAAGGAGAACTTGTGAGAACGTGTAGCGTTTTTGCGGGTATGAAAAGCCCTTTGCCGGAGCAGATAAACAAGTGATAGTAGCAAAACAAAATAAAAAAAACGAGGAAAGGAGAATAACAATGGCGATACTGGGTATTGATTTAGGCACATACAATTCATCGGCCGCTACTGTAAGAGAGGACGGCAAGATTGAGATGGTCGAGCCTGCCGGCGGTGCTGCAGACATCCAGGGATCAAACGTTTTTCCATCATTCGTCAAGCTGAAACAGGACGGAAGTATTGCTTATGTAGGTATTGATGCGAAGAATGATTTGCAAAACAACCCGGCTCTTGTAGTCTGGGGGGTCAAGCGGCTCATCGGAAAAGCGTACGACGATGTAATTAAAGACCTCGGGCGCTTCGCCTACCCCGCGGTGAAGGGCGCAGACGGTCGCGTGGTTATTCATGTCGGTGATAAGAGCTTTAGCCCATCTGATATATCGGCTCTGGTAATGAAGAAGATAAAGGCTGACGCAGAGGGTGACTGGAATGCGCTCGGAAAAATCACCGCCACTGTGGTTAGCGTGCCCGCTTACTTCCACGAGGAGCAAGTGAGGGCGACCAAAGAAGCCGCCGAGCTTGCAGAACTGCCTAACCTCACCATCATTAGGGAGCCGGTGGCATCAGCCATTGCCTACGGCATTGAGAAAATAAAGGAAAAGGAGATCGCCTTTGTCTTCGACCTCGGCGCAGGCACGCTGGACACTGTGCTTGTCGCGCTGGTAAGAGACAGTAAAGGACTTTCTTTGGGTGAGGCCTATCCTCCGGCCGGAGATTCGCAGCTAGGCGGACTTGACATGGACGATCTCATTGTAGATTACATCATCGGCAGGGAGCATTTAGACACTCTCAGTGAGGCGAAAAAAACGATTGACTCCTGCCGGCGCGGGGGCAAGAAACTTCCTTTTGACAAGGAGTTTATGAGGACAATGCGCGAGCTATTCAGACTGCGCTCTGATCTGGAGAACGCAAAGATCAGGCTTTCAACAGAGATGTCAGCCCATGTTTCATTTTTTTACCATGGTGTGTCGAAGAATTTGACCATCACAAGGGAGGACCTTAATCAAGTTGTGAGCCCTGTCGTAGACAGATGCAGGGTATGCATCCGTAACTACTTCAACCAAATCGGCATCAACCCGTCCGACATCTCGCGTTTGCTTCTCATCGGTGGTCCTGTGAAAATGCCTGCTATCCGGAATATGCTGGCTGAAGAGTTCAAAGGCAATAAGCAGGTTCGGGCGCAGCTCAGGGAAATCAGCGAAAAAGGATTTCCTATAGATCCGATGCAGTGCGTGGCCTACGGAGCGGCCAAGTCCGGCACGATGAAGGATGTTTATCAAAACACATCCCCGTTTGACTACGGCATAGCATTAGATAAGAAGGATAGCCTATCTGGCATGGTCAAAAGAGGCCAAATCCTTCCCTACCAGAAGGTCAGGGACATCGAAATCACAGGCATTGTGCCGGGACTCGGACGCAATGTTGAGCTGTCGCTGACAAAGGATAGCGCGTACAAAATCGGAGACTACAGCTTCAGGGCATCTTTTGATGAAGCTATGTGTTCCCACATTGCGTTTACAATGAACGCGACGAGTGAGGGCATCATTGATATATCAGTCAAAGATTGTATTACGGGTTCTGTTCTTGAACTTCCTATGCTCTCTATACTGAGCGAAAAAAAGTTTGAGCAGGTACTGGTAGAAATCCCTGATGGCACTGGTGTTCCTAATCCTAACGTTCCTGTTCCTCCTAGCCCTGCCATAATTAGAGAGATAATGGAGCGATTCCAAATTGAGATGAAAGGCAGGCCTGATGATCCCGTGGACCCTAATGACGTGAAAAAGGTTGTTCACATAGCACGGGCAAAGGTTTGTGAAGCAAAAAATCTCATGGCAGGAAAAGCCAATCACAGGGTGCTTGCAGATGGCGCTATCAAGAAGATTGAGCAATGGATTGGACAAGTACCTGATAACTCTACAACCACTTTTCGCGTCTATGAGGAGATAGTGAACGCAATCGAGGGCTTGGACCATATCATCAATATACTGGGAGGAAGATAAAGAATGAAAATCCAGAATATCAGCGATATGGAAAGTCTGCTTGAAGGGGGTGACTATGAAAGCATCCTCCCTGGCCCCAAAAACTCTGACAGGGTGCACCAGTCCCTTGAACTGAAAAACCGTTTCCCTTTAGTTTCAGGTGAGGTGACGAGGATTCTAGGCGTTCTTAACACTGACATAGACAACTTCCGCGCCTGCCGGAGGTGCTGCGATGTTGTTCACGCTTCAGTGGAAAGGGATTACGGCAATGCCTTCGCCAGCTTCGCTAGAAAGGTAGCATGGGAGCAGTTCCGGGACAACTATTTTAATAGGAAGCTCACACCTTTCCGGTTTCCACTAGCAAGAAAGATGCTACGGTTGCCGCCGCGTAAAATTTTGTCTGATATTGTCGCGGTGGTTGAGGCGTGGCTGGCCAATATCTCTAAAGTGGAATGGAGAAGTAGTGAGAGGTTTGTAACACTCTCTAAACCTAAACACGATTGCAAAAAATGCGGAGGTTCGGGAAAGGATGGTAAGACCAGATGCGTCTGTGTCAGTGACGTAACTGGCCAACTACCCAATCCGTTGCCGAGCAAGGCAAAGAAGAAGTTTTTTATCAAGTTGTCCGATGCTGGATATTGCTGGCTGGTGTTCAAGTAGCAGGGTTCGGCTGCAGAATGTTTTGGTCAGGATTCTAATAGGATTCTGAATAGAATCTTAACAACCTTTTTAGGAGGAGAAGACGAGTGAAAATAGAATGTCAATTCTGATTTTTTGAAAAGGGGAAATAAATTTAATTATTTTTTTGTTTATTTCTCAAGGCGGCCTAATTTGATTTAAGCCGCCTTTTTTTATTTCAAACAAAACTCAATT
>JAHIEB010000004.1 GCA_018894075.1 Patescibacteria group bacterium
ATTCCCACCAATGTCATTTCCATTACTGACGGGCAGATTTTCTTAGACACCAATTTATTCAATAGGGGCAACAGGCCGGCTATTGATATTGGCTTTTCAGTTTCTCGAGTCGGTTCAAGCGCCCAGATAAAGTCAATGAAAAAGGTTTCCGGAAAGTTAAAGCTTGATTTGGCCCAGTTCAGAGAGTTGGAGGCCTTTGCCCAGTTCGCTTCAGACCTAGACCCTGAAACAAAAAAGCAGCTGGATAGGGGAATGAGAATTATAGAGCTCTTAAAACAGCCACAGTATTCTCCTGTTAGAATAGGGCTTCAGGTGATTTGCATTTATGCGGTGAACAGCGGATATTTTGACAGTACTTTGGTAAAAGATGTTGCAGAAAAAGAAAAAGAGCTCTGCCAATTTATACTAAAGAGCAAAAAAGCCTTATTAGAGAAGATAGAGAAAGATTGGAATGAGAATATAGAGGAGGAATTAAAAAAAGCATTGGAAGAATTTTAATATGCCAGGCATTTCAAAAGCAATAAAAACAAGAATAAAGTCTGTTTCCAACACCAAAAAGATTACCAAGGCCATGGAATTGGTGGCAGCGTCCAAGATGAAGAAAGCTGTAATCAATTCCTCTGCCAGCAGGGTTTATGCCCGTCACGCTAAAGAGCTTTTAGCAAACCTGGGACAGGAGCAGACCTTAAAACACCCCTTACTGCAGGAAAACAAATCAAGAAGAGAGCTTTTATTGGTTGTTGCTTCAAATAGGGGATTGTGCGGAGGGTATAATACAAATATCCTGAAAACTTTAATCAGCTATATTAAGGGAAAAGATGCTGACTTGATAACCATTGGGAAAAAAGCAGAGCATATAGCAAGGTCCATAAAAGCCAAGGTAATAGCCAGCTTCGTCAATTTATCAGACGATATTAGGGCAGATGAAATTGTCCCTTTAACAAAGCTTGTTATCTCTGAATTTACTAAAGGGAATTATTCCAGGGTTTCAATTGTTTTCACAGATTTTATCTCAAGTATAAAATATGAGCCCAAAGTAAATGTTCTATTGCCTATTCCCAAAGAAAAGAGAAGATTCAAAGCTGTAATTATGTTTGAGCCAGAGGAAGAGAGGGTTTTGGACTTAGTCCTTCCTCGGCTGACAGAAGTGAATATCTATCAAGCTCTGCTGGAATCATCGGCCAGCGAGCATTCAGCCAGAATGATTGCCATGAAGAATGCGTCAGATAATGCCAAAAATATGATTGAGGATTTAATGCTTTATTATAATCAGGCCAGGCAGGCTAGCATTACTCAGGAGATAGCTGAGATTGCAGGCGGGGCCCAGGCCCTAACAAATGTATGAAAAATAAAGGAAAAATAACACAAGTAATCGGCGGAGTGGTGGTTGTTGAATTTCCAGGATCATTGCCCGAGATATTCAACGCCTTGGAAGTTGAGCTTTCAGGCAAAAAGCTGGTTTTGGAGGTAGAACAGCATATTGGCCAGAATCAGATTAAAGCTTTATCAATGGGCTCTTCCGACGGACTAAGCAGGGGACAGGAAGTTATTGATACTGGTTCTGCTATATCTGTTCCTGTGGGAAAAGAAGTTTTAGGAAGAATGTTTGACGCTCTTGGAGAGCCGATTGATAATAAGGGCGAATTCAAGGGCAAAGAAAGGCTTCCTATTCACAGGAAAGCCCCTGAATTTATTGAGCAATCCACCAAATTAGAAATTTTAGAAACTGGAATCAAGGTTATTGATTTAATCTGCCCCTTCTTGAAGGGAGGGAAAATCGGTTTATTCGGCGGGGCAGGCGTTGGAAAGACAGTAGTAATCCAGGAGCTTATAAGAAACATTGCCCAGGAGCATGGAGGATTTTCAATGTTTGCAGGAGTAGGAGAGAGAAGTAGAGAGGGCAACGACCTCTATCGGGAGATGAAAGCCAGCGGAGTTTTAGAAAAGACTGCTTTGGTTTTTGGCCAGATGAACGAGCCTCCTGGAGTGAGAGCCCGAGTGGCTTTGTCTGCCTTGACTATGGCAGAGCATTTAAGAGACAAGGAAGGAAAGGATTTGCTTTTATTTATTGACAACATCTTCAGGTTCACACAGGCTGGTTCTGAAGTATCCGCTCTTTTAGGTAGAATGCCTTCAGCTGTAGGATATCAGCCGAATCTGGCTACCGAAATGGGAGCTCTTCAGGAAAGGATTACTTCCACCAGCAAAGGGTCTATCACCTCTGTGCAGGCTGTTTACGTGCCGGCTGACGACCTCACTGATCCCGCTCCAGCCACCACTTTTGCGCACTTGGACTCAACAATCGTTTTGTCCCGCTCTTTAGCTTCTTTGGGAATTTATCCTGCTGTGGATCCATTGGATTCTTCGTCTACTATCTTAGACCCCAACGTTGTGGGCCAAGAGCACTATAACACTGCAAGGGACGTCCAGAAGATATTACAGAGGTACAAGGACCTTCAGGATATTATTGCCATTTTAGGCATGGACGAGCTTTCAGAGGATGACAAGACAGCTGTCTTTCGCGCCAGAAAAATACAAAAGTTTCTATCTCAGCCATTCTTTGTGGCCGAGCAGTTTACCGGCATTGCCGGGAAATATGTAAAATTGAAGGACACCATTAAAGGATTTAGAGAGATTATTGATGGAAAACACGATAACGAGAACGAGCAGGATTTCTATATGAAGGGAACAATAGAAGAATGCCAAAAATAGCTTTTAAAATAATCACTCCAGAAAGGGTGATATATGAGGACGAGATAGAGCGGCTGACAGTTCCGACAGAGTCCGGGGAGATTACAGTGCTGGCAAAGCACGCTCCTTTAGTTTCTCTTTTAAAGCCGGGCGAGATACGATTAAAGAAGGATGGCAATACTATTGTTATGGCAGTATCTACAGGGTTTTTAGAAATCAGGCCGAACAGCCAAGTATATATTTTGGCTGATACTGCAGAACGAGCTGAAGATATTGATATTAAAAA
>JAHIEB010000025.1 GCA_018894075.1 Patescibacteria group bacterium
CATATGATAGAAACTATTTCAAAATATACGAAAGTAAGGAAAAACCTTCTTCAGGAATTGGGCAGAGAGCCGTTGCCGGAGGAGATCGCAGCTGAAATGGATTTAGAGGTTGAAAAAATCCACCACATCAGAAAGATTGCCCAAAAAGCAGTATCCTTAGAAACGCCGGTGGGAGAAGACAAAGATAAGCAGGAAAGCATTTTAGCTGAGTTTATCAAAGATGAAAAAAGCATTGCGCCGAACACCGAATCCGCCAGACGACTTTTGAAAAGAAGATTAAAAGAAATATCAAGCAACTTAACCGCCAGAGAATTGAAAATTCTGGCGATGAGGTTTGGCTTAAACGACGGCGTAATGCATACTTTGGAAGAAACTGGAGCAGAGTTCGGGGTAACCCGAGAAAGAATCCGTCAAATTCAGGCAAAAGCTCTGGAAAAACTTAGGAAGCATGACGAGCTCAAAAAAGTAAAGGATTATTATTAATATTAGAGTAAAGATTATTGATTTATTGCCAGATAAAGGATATTATTTAAAGGAACAAACCATTCCGGTGTAGCTCAATGGTAGAGCAATTCGCTGTTAACGAAGAGGTTGCAGGTTCGAGTCCTGCCACCGGAGCCAATCTGGACGAGCACCGCCTAAAGCGGTGTTTTTCCTTTTATCTAAGCACAAATCAAGCGGTTCGAACCCGCTTTTTTTGTTGTCGGACCCAGTATCGACTTTTTTCATCGGCAACAGGCAGTTTTCTAAGTTAATACGCAGTTTTCGGTCAATTAATAAGAGGTTCGAACCTAAGGTGTTTAATATCTCTCTTTTTCTCTGTAATGTTCCATTTTCAAAGGCGAGTTTGGCGTTTTGAGCAAATATCAGAGCTTCCTCTGCTCGTTCCAGCCAATTGTCCACTCGTTTGTCTGTATCTTTTAATAATTCCTGCAAATACATTTTTTCTTTAACAATCTTGGCTTTTTTGTCTTTGAACTGCTGTTCGCTAATTTCACCGCCAGCTCTCATATCAATCAGATTGTCAATTTTCTTAACGCATTCATTATATGATTTTTGTTGGGTGTCTAAGATGTCGTTCCTATCATCAGCTTCTTTATGGTTTTCGTCTTTGAGCCAGCTCATTGCCCATTCATTAAATTCTGGCGGTATGGTTAAACCTCCCAATATCTCGGCAATCTCTTTTTCTAAATCCTGCACTTGAATTACTCTTTGAGAACAGTTTTTGTTTATTCGTTTGGTGCAGTGGTAGTAAGTGTAATAATGGACGTTGCCATTTATTTGTCTTTTAGTTTTATGTTCAGCTGTAATCGTGGCTCCGCATTCACCGCATTTGATTAAGCCGGTAAAAGCGAACACGTGCTTCATTGGCTTGATATTGTCTGGCCTGATCATATTTTGAATTTGATCGTATTCGTCTTTGGTGATCATAGCCGGGTGTTTTCCTTTGTGCCAAATACCAGACTTTTTAGGATATTCGTAATAACCGTAATAAAAAGGATTGCCAATAACAGAGTAAAAAGTGCTACGGGACATTTTCGTTCCATTGGGCATTCTAAAGCCCCACTCAGTAACTGCGATAGTATGAGTTTGAGGTACGGAGTAATTGCCACTCAAAACCATATCAAACATTTTTCTAATCAGATCAAATCTTTTCGGGTCTTTTTTGATTATCTTAAATCCTTTTTGTCGGTCAGGAGTATTGAGATAACCAACTGGTGCTGGGCAGGGAAACCAGCCTTGTTCGGCTTTTTGTTTTAATCCTCTTTTAACATTAACCGATAAATCTCGAATAAACTGGTTGGCCATTCCAAACTCAACAGACATCATTAAAACATTGTCAGTCGGATAGTAGCTTCGGTCATGGGTTTTAATATGTCGGATGACTCCCTGTTGAAGCATCCAGTTAATTTGACCTCCGTCAACAGGATTTCTCGCTAATCTGTCCAGCTTCCAGCAAATAATGCCCTGGGCTTGGCCTTTGTATACTTTTTCCAGCATCTTGCTGAATAATGGCCTACCCGGGGCTTTGGCTGATTGTGATTCGCAAAGCGTGTC
>JAHIEB010000026.1 GCA_018894075.1 Patescibacteria group bacterium
AAAAAGGGTAACCTTAATCTCGCGCAAGATTTAAGGGCAACAATCAGTTCTTTGTGGTTGTGCACAAAAAACAAATTTTTAACACCCCCCCCTATTTTTAAGGTCGTATAGGAAGATAGAAGAGATATTTTCTTTGAGTCCATAGGTTTACCCTGGCAACATCATATTTAGCCGAGATCTAGTGCCCGGGCCGACAAATCCGGTACCCGAGATAATATAGCCTGCAGCTTGTGAAATTTGACTCTTGTATTTATTCTGAAAACATTTTACCCCAGCCAGAGTCAATGGTCCGAAATAATTAGTATTGGCCAAGCCGGACACGCACCCCTCTTGGGCTAAAATCATTTTAAGATGTATGACATCTTGGTCGCGCATACCCAGCAATAAATTTTTTAAAAAGGAAAAACTTATAGAAGTTTCTGGCGGAGTAGCTGCGAATGCCGAGATTGTAAAAGTAAAAGAGTAAGACGGCTCTTTACTATTAAAGCCAGCTATCTTATTTTTAGTTGACGGGATAATAATTAAAGCATTGCTGGTCACCCCAAAATCAGAGACGCTAAATTCCCCCCTCCAGCTCTTATCTAGATTTAAAAATTTGACAGCGTAACTGCCGTCACTTTTCTGTAAAATATACGGTATTTTAAACTCAACGCCTGAATTACTTACAAAGCTTACCTTAATATTCTTTTTTCCCCCAATGATTTTAAACCAGTTTCCAGCCCAATCTTTTGTTGTTTCTGTAACGCTGAGGGCGCTCTGACCCGATAGGGGAAGAAAATTAATTCTGGGATAGATATGAAAATTCTTTAAATTGTTATTTGAATAACAATAGTTTTTTCCTGCGCTACAGTCATTTATAAATGAGGCTATCGTCCAATCAATAAACACCTGGTCAAATGTCTTGCCTATTTTCGCCAGCTCATAATCTAAACTTTCTATCCCGATTTTTTGGCTATGCAGAGAGTCTATTAAAATCTGAGCCCCACAGTTCCCTACTAGGTACTGGCCAAAAAGATTGACCACGCCGTAGTCAAATTCATTATCTGCCCATTCAGTTAAAGAATTGAACGGCTCTCCGGAAAAAGCCTGCATCCTCCTTTGCAGGTAACTTCCCTCAATAAAATCATCATAACCCAGAATGGTGGGAGCGTATTCTGCACGCATTTCATTGAGCCATGTCTCCTCCTCAATGCCGTAGGTTTTATTCTTCTGATTAAAAGTAATCAGATGTATAAATTCGTGAGCCAAAAAGCTTTTGGCATTTATATCTCTCAAATTTGCAGAATTAAGATACACCATTTCCCTTTCATTCGAGCCAGGCACCTGCACTTTATAATACTCGTCGTTAGACCTAAAGTATCCGCCGGAGCCGTCAATCATCGGGTGAATTAAAATGGTAATCCTGGAATCTTTATCAATGCCGGGATTCCATTCTGATCCAAAGGCAGAGGTTAAAACGGGATAAATGGCATTATTAAATTGGTCGCTCAAAGAACCCAAGGCCGCATAAATCTCATTCTGCGGCGCAAGACTCCACCAATCCTCGTCTGCATAAAAGTAGGCCTTGGGGCTGATTTTCAGTAAAACCGCTGCTATATGGTCTCTTCCTTTCAGGTCATAAGAAGAATCTATATAAAAGCTTCGCTTCTCTCCCAAGCCGTCTGCGCTTGCTCCGGCAGGAAATAAAACAAAACAAACAATGGTTAAAAAAATAAGTTTTTTTATCACAGTAAATTTCAGCATATAATTAATTCTATCACAAATATTTCGAATAAAAAATCATTCCTTTGCGCTATAATGCAGAACGATCTCCTTCAATAATCCGATTAAAGCATCGTCTTCTAAATTATTCAAGGCCTCCTCGATTCTTCTTAGACCTTCTTCTATAATAAGATCGGCATCAGGCAATTTTGCTATGAATATTTTTTTATTGCAGGTAGCAAGCGTTCCCTCCTCGGCGGTAAGCATTTCTTCGGACAGCTTTTCTCCTGGCCTTATCCCGGTAAAAACGATGGCAATATCCTTATTCTCTTCTAAGCCGGA
>JAHIEB010000027.1 GCA_018894075.1 Patescibacteria group bacterium
CAGGCTTCTGGCATAGTGAGAAGGGTTTTGGTCAAAGAGGGAGATAATGTAAAAAGGGGACAGCTTCTGGCTTCCTTAAATCAGGATTCAGCTTTTGCATCCTTGACTACGGCCAAAGGGTCTTTGGGCCAGGCTCAAGCAAACTATGATAAGCTTATGGTCGGAGCCACAGTTGAAGACGTAAAAACAGTGGAAGATAAAAAGATTTCAGCTGAACAGGATTTAGCGGCTGCTTATGGCGACGCCCAAGCCGCGCTTGAAGATGTGTACATCAAAATGTATAACGCTCAGGCAGTAGTAATCGGTTTGCAGTCAGATTACTTTTACGCCAAAGACCAAGAGGCCATACGAATTTCTGATGCAAAGACGGATATCTTAAACAATATGTCAGCATTAAAATCAAAACTTGATACAGCTAATGCCACAGGGTCTCCTGCATATATCGAGCAAGCTGTTGAAATTGCTGTTGCTTCTTCTAGAAATATTATCAGTTCTTTGGAAATTGTACGGAATATGTGCGATGAGGGAGTATATTACAATAAGATTTCTTCTACTGACAAATCTTCCTTAGACACCCAGAGAGGGTATGTGAATACTGCTTTAGCTAACAGCATAAATAGCCAGCAGGCAATTGCTTCTGCAAAAATAGCTTTGACTGCAGCAGAAAATCAACTGGCGTACAAGAAGGCGCCTCCGACAAAAGCTGAAATAGATGCGGCTTCAGCCCAGATACTTTCTGCTCAAGGACAGGTTTATTCAGCTCAAGCGACGTTAAACAGCCTTATTCTGACTGCCCCTGATTCAGGAACGATTACCCAAGTGGACGCAAAAGTCGGCGAGCAAGCTACAGTTGGGTCTGTTGCCATTATTCTGCAGGATGTGGGAAATATCAGAGCCGAAGCCAATGTGAGCGAGGCGAGTATTGCTTTTTTAGTTCAAGACCAGATTGTTGATTATACTTTTGACGCTTTGGGCCCTGACCGCCATTTTCAGGGAAGGATTCTGGCAATCAATCCCGCTTCAACCGTAATCTCCGGAGTGGTTAACTACAAAGTGACAGCCAGCTTGGACAATATCTTAGAAGTAAAGCCCGGCATGACAGTCAATATGACTGTGATGACAGCAGAAAAAGGTAATGTTTTAGCGGTTCCCTCAACAGCTATCATATCAAAGGATGACGGCAAATATGTAAGAGTTACCGCTGATGATAAAAGTTACCAAGAGGTTAAAGTGGAAACAGGACTGATGGCTGATGGGGGAATGGTTGAGATCGTTTCCGGCTTAGAAGAGAACCAGAAAATCATCACATATATTAAGCTTTAATGGCTTTAATCAAAGTCAAAAATTTAAGCAAGAAGTATATTAATGACGGGGTTTCTACCCCAGTTTTGCACGATATAAGCTTTGAGATCAATAAGGGGGAGTTCGTGGCCATTATGGGACCATCGGGGTCGGGAAAGTCCACACTAATGCACATACTCTCTTTTTTAGACAGATTGAGTTCTGGCACATATGAGTTTGAAGGAAAGGATACCAAGGATTTTGATGACGACTATTTGGCTGTCTTGAGAAACGAGAGCGTGGGTTTTGTTTTTCAGTCATTTAATCTTTTAGCCCGAACTACTGTTTTGGACAATGTAAAGCTACCCTTGGTATACAGCAAAAAGAAGGATCATGACGGACTGGCAAAAAAAGCCCTAGATTCCGTGGGCTTATCCAACAGGTTGGATTATTTCACCAATCAGATCTCTGGAGGAGAGAAGCAGAGAGTGGCCATTGCCCGAGCTTTGGTGTGCAACCCGGAAGTCATATTTGCAGATGAGCCTACCGGGAACTTGGATTCGAAGTCAGGGAGCGTGGTAATGCAGATCCTTCAGCGACTGAATGACAAGGGCAGTACAATCATTTTAGTCACTCACGAAACCGATACTGCAAACTACGCCAAGCGAATTATACGATTAAAAGACGGAGGCATTATCTCTGATGAAAAGGTTTCTGAAAGAACCATAGGCGAGATCGTGAAATAATATGGATTACAGTAATTTAAAATTGGTTTTTAGGTCTCTGCTTGCCAGAAAAGGCAGGTCTATTTTAACTATTCTGGGCATTATTATAGGGGTGGCTGGAGTGATTATTATCATAGCCCTAGGAGCTGGAGCAAAAAGCCTTATACTGGGACAGATTACAAAGCTCGGGTCCGACCTAATAAGTGTTCAGCCAGGAAAAAGCAATGAAAAGGGGCCGCCTGCCCAGGTGTTTGGAATCGTAATCACTACCCTTATAAAAGAAGATGCCGAGGCCTTGCGATCTGAGGTTGTTCATGCAAAAGCTGTCAGCGCTGTAGCCACAGGATCGGTTTCTGTGACCTGGGGCAACAGGACTATTGATACTAATTTAATAAGCACTGATTCTGCCTACCCCAACGTAATAAGCTTTGATATGGAATCAGGCCAGTTTTTCGGCACGCAGCAGGATAACGTAGTTGTCTTAGGGTCTTCTGTCGCTGACCTGCTGTTTCTGGGGTCTGATCCTTTGGGCAAGGTAATTAAAGTGAAAAGTGCCTCGCAAAAAGAAGCTGGAGGAGTGCCCTTAAGAATTATAGGTGTGGTGGCTGAAAGAGGGGCATCATTTTTTCAGGACCAAGATGACCAGATATTTGTTCCATTGGCAATTGGCCAGCAGCAGATACTGGGAATTCATTATTTAAACTCTATAAACATCAAAGTCGACGCTTCAGAGAATATTAGTCGGACAGTTGAAGATGTAGAAAGAGTTTTAATGCAAAGGCATCGCATTCAAAACAAAGTTGACGCTGATTTTACTGTCAGAAATATTGCTGATGCAATAGATATTTTGTCTGTAATCACAGACGCTTTAAGATTATTCTTGACGTCGATGGCAGGAATCGCTCTGATTGTCGGAGGAATCGGGATATTAAATATCATGATGGCCACTGTGGCTGAAAGAACAAGGGAAATAGGATTAAGAAAAGCTGTCGGAGCCAAAAAAAGTAATATCCTAAGCCAGTTTTTAGTGGAAGCCGGCGTTCTTACTCTTTTGGGCGGAATAATCGGCATTATCTTCGGAATAATAATTTCTTTCTTGATTACTTTGCTGATGAGATATCTTGGATACGACTGGGCTTTTGTTGTTTCTTTGAGCTCTATTGCCCTGGCTATTGTTGTCTCTATTTTAACAGGAGTTATCTTCGGTCTGTATCCTGCCCTAAAAGCATCAAGGTTAAATCCGATAGACGCCCTAAGATACGAATAATGATTATAGCATTCAAACAATCAATAAAAGTGCTTTTGGCAAATCCGGTCAGGACCGTGCTGACTACACTTGGAATTGTCATCGGCATTGCCACGGTAATTCTTGTTTTGTCAGCCGGAGCCGGGTTTAAAAGCTTGGTGACTTCAGAGCTTTCTGCCTGGGGAACCAATACTTTGTTTATTGAAACAAGAGTTCCACCAACAACTAAAAATCTAGCCAGCAATAATCCTGCGTCCGCTGACCTTAGCCGGGCCTATTCTGCTGTGCCAATAACCAGCTTTAAGCTGTCTGATTTGGAAAGCGTTAGAAAGCTTCCCAACATCAAGGGGCTTTACGGAATAGCCACAGGGCTATCTGTTGTTTCATATCAAGATAGCGCAAAAAGCGTTATATACTATGGAGCAGGCGCAGAAAGATTCACGATTGACCAGCATGCTCTAAAATCCGGCAGATTTTATACGCAATCTGAAGATTCGGGTGCATCCCAGGTTGTTATTCTGGGAAGCAACTTGGCTGATGATTTATTCGGTCAAAACGATCCCCTGGGAAAACTTATAAGGATAGGGAGTTTGAATTTCCAAGTTATAGGGGTATATGAGCCGCAGGGGGCAATGGGCGGACCAGGGTCAGACGACCTTTTGTATATGCCTTTGGTCACTGCCCAAAAGAAGATGCTGGGCATAAACTACATCTTAGTGGGCGTTGTCCAGCTGGAAGATGTTAATTCAGCAGAATCAACTGCTATGGCCATAGAAGCCATAATGAGGAGAAACCATAACATTACGGATCCTGCCAAGGATGATTTTGTGGTCACAACGCAGGCGCAGGCGATGAAAACCTTTGATACTATTTTTGGCGGCATTACTCTTTTGCTCATCTGCATTGCCACTATTTCTCTAATAGTGGGCGGAGTGGGGATTATGAATATTATGTATGTGGTGGTGACAGAAAGGACGAGCGAGATAGGCTTGAAAAAAGCTTTGGGAGCTAAGAACTCCGATATTCTTTCAGAGTTCATAATAGAGTCTGTTTTAGTGACTTTATTAGGCGGGATATTGGGAATTGTCCTTGGTGCTTTATTGGGATGGGTTGTTTCCCTTGTTGCGTCTTCCTTTGGTTTATCATGGGCATTCAGCGTCCCTATTTATTCAATAATAATTGCGGTGACTGTGTCTGGCTCAATAGGTATCGGCTTTGGAGTTTTACCAGCTAGGTCGGCAGCCAGGATGGATCCGGTGGAGGCTTTGAGGTACGAATAATTGACAAGCAATCGGTGGGCTTTTTTATTCCTTCTCTTTTTGGTATTATTTAAGCAATGGATGACTTGAATAAAGAACAAAAGGAAGCGGTCCTTCACAATAAAGGCCCGCTTTTAATAGTGGCAGGAGCCGGCACAGGAAAGACAACTGTAATTACGCAGAGAATAGTCAATCTTATTGAAAAAGGATTGGCTAAGCCCGAGGAGATTCTGGCTGTCACTTTCACAGAGAAAGCGGCAGGGGAGATGGAGGAAAGAGTTGATCAGTTGCTGGATATTGGGTATGTGGATTTATGGATTTCTACTTTCCATGCCTTCTGCGAAAGAGTTTTAAGGGACAATGCTTTAGACGTGGGTCTTGCCCCTGATTTTAAGATATTAGACGAAACATCAGCCTGGCTTTTGGCGCGGCGGAATTTAGATAAGTTTAATCTGGATTATTACAAGGCCCTTGGGAATCCGACTAAGTTCATTCAGGCTCTTATCTCGCATTTCTCACATTGCAAGGATCAGGGCATATACCCGGAGGATTATTTAAAATATGCCGAAGACCTGAAGGTTTCAGATGATGTTCCTGATGAGTCAGCCAGGATTAAGGAGGTGGCAGAGGCATACCATATTTACCAGCAGATGATTTTAGAAAATGGGTATCTGGATTTTGGAGATCTAATTAATTACTGCCTCTTCTTATTTAAGAAAAGACCGCAGGTGCGAGATAAATACAGGAAAAAGTTCAAACACATTCTAGTTGACGAATTTCAAGATACTAACTGGGCCCAGTATATGTTGATAAAGGTTTTAGCTGAGCCAGACAATAACCTGACTGTCTGCGCAGATGATGATCAGGCAATATACAGATGGAGAGGAGCTTCTTTTTCAAACATTATTCAGTTTAAGAAGGATTTCCCAAAATCCGCCCAGATTTCCTTGGTGAAAAACTACCGGTCTTGCCAGAACATTCTGGATTTAGCCCACAAGTTCATAAAAGCCAATGATCCCGATAGGCTGGAGTTCGTAAGCAAGATAGATAAAAAGCTGGTAGCTGAAATCAAAGAGCAGGGGATTATAGAACACATATCGGCTTTAACTTTAGACCAGGAAGTTTCAAAAGTGATTAAAAGAATAGAGCAGTTAAAGGATAAAGATACAACGTATAGTGATTTTGCTATTCTGGTGAGAGCAAATAGCGCAGCGGTTCCCTTTGCCAAAGCCCTAGAAAGGTCAGGACTCCCTTACCAGTTTTTGGCTTCAAGGGGGTTATACACAAAGCCGATTGTCTTGGATATCATTTCATATTTTAAGCTCTTGGACGATTATCACGAAGGAACGGCTGTTTTCAGAATGTTAAAGCTCCCTTTTCTTGAGATACCCGAGCAGGAAATTGCCGAGATTGCTTTTTACAGTAAAAAGAAAACAAGGTCTATGTTTGAGGCCCTGCAGGAGGTTCGCTTAATCAAGGTTTCTCCTGACACTGCCTCAAAGGCAGATATGATTCTTTCTATGGTGAAAAAGCACAGCTTAATGGCTAGAGAAAAGTCTGTTATTGAAATACTAGTTTCTTTTTTAGAGGATTCAGGATATTTGAGATATCTTGTAAACACAGATGAGAGGGAAAAGATTGAATTGCTCAATCAGTTCCACAGGCGCATCAAAGCGTTTGAGGAAGGTTCGGTTGAGCCGACCTTGAAGAACTTTATTGAAGAAATATCTTTAGAGCTAGA
>JAHIEB010000028.1 GCA_018894075.1 Patescibacteria group bacterium
CTTTCATTTTTTACCTCTTTTTTCCATTCAGGCGAAGGAACAAATCCATCTGCTTCCCCGGGCAGATCCACATCTAAATAAGATCCTAAACCGAATAGCTCAAGATACTGCTTGATATTAGCTGGACCCAAGCCCTTTTGGTCTCCGAATCCCCCGCCGATTGTGTAAAAATATATGTTGCTGGATTTAGAAATAGCCTTTCGCATATCATAATAGCCTGGAGCCTCCAGCCCGTTATACCTATAAACAATATTCGGGTCGTATTTGCTTTTCACTTCAATATATCCTAAATCATATATCTCTTTGTCTGGAGAAATAATCCCCTCTTCAAGGGCAGCTGAAGCTATGAAAGGCTTTATTATAGAGCCAGGAGGATACTGCCCAGATATGGCGCGGTTGAAAAGTGGCTGGTCTTTGTTTGAAAAAATGGAGGATAGCTGGCCCTTGTCTCCAAGCCCAAATATGTTGCTATCAAAGGAAGGCAAGGAAACTAAAGCTAAAACTCCTCCAGTTTTAGGGTCTATGGCAACCGCAGCTGCTTTTTTTAAATTCATAGACTCTAATCTTTTCTTTAAAACATCTGTTAGTTTTTTCTGAAGGCCGAGGTCAATGTTTAAAACCTGGCTCTGCCCTGAGATGGGAGAGCTAACGGTTCTTTCTCCCTCTTTATTCCCTAAAGCGTCTTTCTCGACATCTATTCTCCCAGGAACTCCTCTCAAGATATTCTCATAAGATCTTTCAACTCCGGATTTTCCAATATAGTCGTTAAAAGAGTAGCCGTATTTTAAATCCTCCTTGCTTACCTTGCCCATATATCCTAAAACATGAGCCAGATATTCAGCATTGTTGTATTGTCTAAGGGTTGTTTTTTCAATTCTAAATGCAATAAAGCTCGGCATCTGCGCCTCAAAAACAACAAGCAATTCATGGGGAAGATTTTCATAGATTAGAATTTCTGAATCAACTGACTCTTCTATTTTAGCCTCAATTTCAAAGGGCGCTATTCCAAGAATGTCTGCTGCCCTGTTGATTTCAGAGGCAGAGTCAGTATTTACCAAGTCCCTTTTATCAACCAATAAGTCAAATGAGGGTTGGTTGAAAACCAACTGTTTCATATTTCGATCATAAATCACTCCCCTCTCTGCTGGAGAAAATATGGACCTTGTTTTATTGCTCTGGCTGGCTAAACTAAAATCAGATCCCAAAACAACCTGGAAATAGAAAAGGCGGGCAAAAAGAATAACAAGGCAGAGGATAAAAAAACCAAAGATAAAATAGATAAGCTTTTCTCCCAAAGGCACCTCCAGTCTTTTCCCAGTAATACCCATATCCTCCTCTTTTTCTCGAGCAAGGTCGTCTAAGAACACCTCGTGGGTCTCAATATCTACAGATCTTCTTTTGACTTTATACTTTCCTATTTCCATAGAATAATTTAAAAAGATAAAAGAAAAACACCCCGAAAATAAGATTAAAAGATAGTCCCGCAATTAAAGGAAATATGTTTAAGCTGAACCTTGAAATAATGCCAAAAAAAATAGAGGAGATAAAAAGTAATATTAAATAATAAAATACATTGTACTCATATGAAACATCTCGGAGCTGCCTCGGCATTTCCTTGACGAATAAATAAACAATTAAAAGCAGCAGAGATGAAAGGCCTATGGGCCCGAATCTCAAATCAATAAATATGCCACCGGCAATAGTGGGAATTAAGCCGTAGTAACTCTTTTTCTCCTCTAAAAAAGAGACCAAACAGACGCACACTAAAACAAGATTGGCAAATGCCCCAAAGACAGAAAAATGAACTAAAAAGCTGTTTTGAATTAAAACTAAGAAATATAAAACAGCAGTTAAGATAATGGCGGGAATCAGCATCTATTTTAGCAAAACGAATAAGCTGTTTACAGAACTTAAATCCATAAAAAGATCAACATTCGTTTCTTGAAAGGATTTTGTATCCTCCTTTTCTGGTGCCATAGCTCTGCCGATTAAAAGATTGGCTGGGTATAGGCCTTTGAAGCCTGAAGTAAGTAAAACATCCCTCTCCTGCAGATCGGCCTCCTGCGGGATAAGTTCTAAGCGCATTGACCCGCCCCTTCCTTTAACAATTCCTAAAATATCTTTATCCTGAATTTTAATATCAGAGATAAATGACTCGTGGTTTAACAGTAGAACTTTTGAATAATTAGCATAAACATCGGAAACCGTTCCGTAGAGAACCCTTTGTTCGTTAATGACAGCCGCACCCACAGAAATTCCATCGCGAGCTCCTTTGTCAATCAAGATTGCCTCATCTGAAGGGTCTTTTTCAATAATCCTAGCAAGCGATAAATTAAATCCGCTACTTAATCCCGTCTTTAAAGCAATCCTTAGAGCTTGATTTTCCTGCTTTACATCCTTGAGCTCTTCTACTCTTGCCAGCAAACCATGATTCTCCAGAGAAAGCTGTATGTTCTCATTCTTTAATGCTGATAGCGCAAATAACGGGGAAAAGAAGTTTGAAACTGTCTGGCCTCCTCCCCATAAGGCACCCTGCAAGGGAGAGGTTAAGCAATAAAAAAAGTTCCTAATAGAACTGCTAAAAACATTGAGGGCAAGGAACAATAGAACAACAACCAACCCGATAATTAAAAAACGAGAAGGCCTGTTCTTTTTAGAGTATGCGATCATCATAAAGATTATGCTATTTTAACCTATAGCCACACTCAATGCAACAAAAAAGCGCTCTTGTGGCAACTACCTACTCTCGCCCTTTCGGACTACCATCGGCCTTGGCGTATTTCACTTCCGAGTTCGAAATGGGATCGGGTGGGACAACGCCAGTATAGTCGCCACAGCAGCGCTCTTTTGTGTGAATCTAAATATCTAGAATCTGTACCTATCACTAGGCAAAGAAAGTGAACAATGAATATTAGTACCCCTCGGCTGAATGGATTGCTCCACTTACACCTGAGGCCTATCAACCTCATCATCTCTGAGGAATCTAGGAGTTCTTATCTTGAGGTGGGCTTCATGCTTAGATGCTTTCAGCATTTATCCCTTCCCAACTTAGCTACCCAACAATGCTCCTGGCGGAACAATTGGTACACCAGAGGTTAGTCCAACCCGGTCCTCTCGTACTAGGGTCAGAGCCTCTCAAAACTCAACGCTTGCGGTAGATAAGGACCAACCTGTCTCACGCATATTTGGTCATTTATCGCTAAATGTATGGACTATAACTTCATCCTTTATTCAAGGAGGCTAACATTTAGTCTCTACGGGCATCATTATGACTTCCCTCGGTATTGTCCGCGTGGGATTTTACCGATATTAGTTAGCTTCTCTCTTAATATTACTATCAAGAGCCGCCGTGTGTGTATGTCTTCCTCGGGGTTCAAACTGTTTAAAAGCCGATAAATTATTAGCTTCTAAACGGTTTGAACCCAGCTCGCGTACCACTTTAATTGGCGAACAGCCAAACCCTTGGGAGCTGCTCCACCCCCAGGATGTGGTGAGCCGACATCGAGGTGCCGAACAGAGCCGTCGCTATGGACGCTCGGGCTCTACCAGCCTGTTATCCCCGGAGTAGCTTTTAGTTGATGATCTTTCGCGGTTCTAATAACCACGATCGGTTCACTAAGTTCTGGTTTCCCAACTGCGCGACATATCCGTCTTGCAGTAAAGCTGGCATATGGCTTTGCCCTATCGCTCCGATTTCCATCCGGAGCTAGCCAACCTTATAAACGCCTCCATTACTCTTTAGGCAATTCTGTTAACCTTAAAACTCTTGGAATTTTATATCTCATAGGCAGAATTATAAATGGTTCGATGATTCGTATGAATTTCTCGCCAAATTTTCCTCCTATATAGATTTGCTTCCCAGTTTGATCTTTTCTTGTAGAGCTAGCCACACCAAATTTATTTTTTAGAACGTCCTGCAGAGTTTTAACATCCTTTCCGCGAAAACCCTGCGTATTAAGAAATACTCCTTTATGTTTATTTGATTTTACCGAGCCATCGTCCATATACCAAACTGCTAAAACTAAAGGCGTTACGTTCTTAAATAAATTACTTGGTATAACTTTTTTCCTATCCGAATAAAATTCCTTCTGAACTGCTCCCAACAGTCTATGCCCATACGTAGAAAATCCATAGTTGATATAAATTTTATTCCAGGCTTTTTTTATTTTTTGTTTTGGCTTTGTTCGAACCCAATTTCTGAATTCTTTGTAGAACCAATCTACATATTTTCTCTGCTTGTAGCTATGTTCGATTTTTAGCCTACTCAACTTGGGAGAAAACAATTTTTCTAAATGCCCGTCTCCCAAAATTGCTCCAACTAGAATTTCCTTCTGTCGGTCGCTTAAAAAAAGCTTGCTTTTATACTCCTCTATTATTCTACTTCGCATAGATTAGAGTTTAAGTTTCGGGTTAGTTAATTGGCACGATTAAAACCTAACCACGGTTTTAAAAATTAACATTACCGAATCTTTATGTCGCCATAAAGTTCAGACTGTATCACCATCCTGATTTTTATCAGGAGCCCGACGTGCAGTCGTTGAGGGTTTATTTAAGGATTAAATAATTCCCTGCTGATTGTCCGCACCAAAAGATTTTCACTTACTTTATTCTAACAAAGTTGAGTACTTTTGGATACTCGGAGGTTCCAGCATATTAGTCGAGTTTACGTTTTAAATCGCTTTAAAACGGCCCCATTACAAATGCGTTCAATTTGTAATAGTTAAGGCAAGTGCCCCACTTAAACTGCCCGTTAAACACTGTCCCCGCTTGCGCGGGTTAGAACATAGGCCACTAAAGATGGGTGTTTCATCGGCGTCTCCACACCACCCGAGAGTGATGCTTCAAAGACTACCCACTACACTACGCATTAGAAACCTAAATTCAATATCTAACTACAGTAAAGCTTCCGGGGTCTTTCCGTCTAGCCGCAAGTAACCTGCATCTTCACAGGTACTGCATTTTCACCGGGCTCCTCGTTGAGACAGTTCTCCACTTATTAAGCCATTCATGCGGGCCGGAACTTACCCGGCAAGGGATTACGCTCACATTTGTTGCTTGTGCCTTAATCGCACAGATACGGACATTTCTGCCGTATTCTGCATGTCGCCATGCAGGTCGGACTATATCTTCCCATTTTGGGTC